>DASSGP010000274.1:0-10795 GCA_035693405.1 Rudaea sp.
CCCAGGTTCGCCGCATCGGCGCTGCCGTACTGCGTCTCCTGCTCGCGAAACTTGCAGAAATCCGCGTACGCTTCGATTTCCGGCGCCAGCACCTGCTGCACGACGTCGATCATGATCGCATCGTCGAGGAATCCGAGCACCGGAATGTTGTCTGGAATGAGGTCCTCGGGATCGGCGAAGTAGGTAAGCGCCGCGACGATGCGGTTGCGATCCTCATCGGCCAGCGCCCAGCCCGTGTCGCGCGCCATGGCGATCAGGTTCTCGACCGCCGCCACGCGCGAACGCACGAAGTCCGGCATGGTTTCGCCCTGTGCGGTGACGAACGTCTTTTCCGCCGCTTCGATCACCTCTTCGGCAGTCTTGCCAACCGCGCGCTGTTCGGCACGCTTGACCGCATCCATGAAGAACGGAATGTCGGCGTCGGAAATATCGATCGTGAACTGAAGTGCCATGGCCGAGCGTCCGTGTGCGAGGGAGTAGGGAAGCGTAGCCAGCCGGCGCGGGCGCGTCAATTGGATCAAGGGCAAGGGGCGAGGGACGAGGGGGCGAGGGGCGAGGGATAAGGGCAGGCTTTCGGAGGCGTCACCGCGCGCGTTCACGGAGGACCAGAAGCGTCGCTGCTTGCCGACTTTGGCTTTCACACTCGTCCCTCGCCCCTCGCCCCTCGCCCCTCGTCCCTCTACATGATCGATATCAACCCCGCACCGAACGCGGTCACCGTCCGCGTGTAGATCGTCTTCATTGGCAGGTCGACCTCGGGAAAGTCGCCGACATCGGTGTGGCAGGCGTAGAAATCGTCCGCGCCGGGCACGCTCGGCTGGCAACCGGAATTGAGCCCGTAACTCGTCGCATAGCGAAACGGCCAGATGTCGAACAGCGGCAGCGCGGCCGAAAAATCGGCGATCGCGTTGTTGATGCCGCGCCACGGCTGTTCACGCGGCTGCCTGGCGATAACCCAGGCGTTGCCGGCCTCCGCGTCATGCAGGATCGCGCCCGAGACTGCCTGCGCGAGCGCCGCATCGTCGATGATGAAGCCCGATTCGGTGTTGTAGAAATCCGAGCGTGGATCGAAGTTGTGCGATCCGATTACGACGATGTGATCATCGATCACCATCGACTTGGCATGCAGTCCGACACGCACACCGGTCCGGCTCAGCGGCGTCGGGCCGAACTTCTGGTAGCCGGTCCCGTGAACACCCGCTCCAGCCGTTCCGTCGCCGGCCCCGAGCTTCGCGTAGTCGCTGATGAGGTCGCCGGCTTCGGCCGGAAACGGCTTGAATTCGTGGATCTCGAAGCCGAGCTTGAGATAGCGCTTCTTGTACTTGTACGACAGCGCGTAGACATAGAACGCATCGGTGGCGGCGAGCGAATTGGTCGACACGACCACGCGCACACCCGGTTGTGCCTTGTGCAGCTTTCCGAACACGTCGCGCGCGGTGCCGCTGAGCACGAGGTAAGGCGTCTGCAGCACGATGCGCGAACGCGCGCCGGCGACGAGCCCCATGATGCGCTGGCCAAGTTCGTTTTCCGGCTGCGGGTCGTCGTCTTGCGGCTTGCCCGGCGCGTCGGCGAAGTAGTCGACGTGGCCGACGCGCAACGCCCGCGCGACGAATTGCGTCCGGATGAATTCGGCATCATCGGCCTTCTTGCCCAGCGCGGCGACGCGCTCGGCGTTACGGTAGGCGTGCACGGCGTAAGGCGGCGCCGAGATGCCCGCGGCGAGGATGTCTGCCGCGACATCGCGCAGACGGGTCAGCGCGACCGTGCCGCGATAATTCCAGAACGCGTCGAACGAGTCGCGCATCTGCGCCGCCGCCGGCCCGGCGACGAGGACGTCGCGGTCGCGATAGTCGAACTCGTCGTCCCAGTCGTAGTACCGGTTCTGGTAGTTGCGTCCGCCGGCGATGCCGACCGCATCGTCGACCAGCAGCAGCTTGTCGTGCATGCGCTGGTTGACCTGCAGGAAGCAGCACAGGACGCCGGCGGCAAACTCGAGCGGCGGCGTGCTCGCCTTGTGGAACGTCGGGTTGTAGACGCGCAGCTCGAAGTTCACATGCGCGCGCGCCAGCGTGGCGTAGAACGTCGGATCATCGAGTGAAAACAGCTGGTCGACGATGATACGCACCCTGACGCCGCGCCGCGCTGCCTTGACCAGCTCGTCGATGATCAGGTAGCCGGCGTCGTCCTCGGCGAAGATGAACGTCTGGATCTCGATGCTGCGGCGCGCGCTGCGAATCAGGTGCACGCGCAGCGCCAGCGCGTCGGCGCCCTGCTCGAGCAGGTTGACGTAATGCACCGGCGCAGCGGGTGTGGACTGCTCCTGCGCGCGCGCCGCCAGTTCGCGGAAGGGAGAATCGGGCGCGCAGGCGTCCGCGCCGCTGCAGGTCAGCGCGCGGTCCTGCGCTGCGGCCGCGGTCGCCGCCGCCCGGCGCGCGTGCAGCGGGTCGACGGCACAAGCGTGCAATCCGGACAGTGCGCAGGCCAGCAGAACGAGGTGTCGGCGGGCAATGCCCGCAGCCTGCCACAGCCGAATCACTGCGACGCAGCCTCGTTGCCGCCATTCGGCGCAAGTAAGATCGAAAAGCGCAATTCGACGTTGTCCGACAGTGTGCCGCGCCGCGAGCGCATGCCGAAGTCGCTGCGGTGGATGCGGCCGCTGGCTTCGACCGCGCAGCGTCGCGCGACGGCATCGGGACAGTCGCTCGGCTCGACCTCCAGGACGATGTGGCGGTTCACGTCGCGTACGGTCAGCGTTCCGGCAATCTCGCCGCCGCTGCGCAGCCGGTCTTGCGGAAATGCCTCGGAAACGAAGTGGATTTGTGGAAACTTCGCCGCGTCGAAGAATTCCGCGGACTTCACCCATTCCTCGTAACTGCGGGTGCGCATCGTGATCGTGCCGACGTCGATGCGCGCATCGGCGACGACGCTGGCATGTTCGCGGTCGACCGCGATCGTGCCGTGCACCTTGCCGAAGCGGCCGTGCACGCCGATCAGCCAGAGCACCTTGACCTCGAACTCAGCGGTCGAGCGCACCGGATCGAGCGCCAGAGGCGCCTCCACGTTGCTGCTTGCGCCGGCGTCCGGCCTTGCTTCGACGTCAGCCTGCGCGCAGAACCCCGGGATCGCTGGCACCAGCAGAATCCACATCCACGCCAGCCACGCGGCAGGATTCCGCTGACGCGGCCATGTTCCGCCTGCGGCGCGGACACGCGGCAGGATCGGCAGAGGCGGGAACATCGCGAACCTGACGGATCAGTGGACCAGCGATCAGGGCGACCAGAACGCTTCCAGGCGGCCGGCGCCCGGTTCAACGGCGCCGTCGATTTCGAACCAGGCGACGCCGGCCGGCGGAACGCCGCGAAAGTCGCCGGATTGCCCGGTCGCGAGCAGCGCAACGAGCGTCTCGAAGCCGGGATTGTGGCCGACCAGCAGCAGGCGCGGCACGTCGGCATTGTCGTCGATCAGCGCGATCAATTCCCCGGCCGAGGCCTCGTAGATTTTCGGTTCACTGATCGCGGGGACTGTGCCAAGCGCGCGTTCCAGCGTCTGCCTGGCCCGCACTGCAGGCGAGCAGAGTACCCGGGCGGGCAGCACGGACTTCTCCCGTAGCCACACCCCGGCGGCTTCGGCTTCGTCGATTCCGCGCGCGCTGAGCGAGCGTTCGAGATCCGGCTGTCCGGGTTTCTGGCTCTCGGCATGCGCATGGCGCAGCAGGATGATCTCGCGTTTCATGAATCCTCGCTTTTGCCGTGCCGTTGTTCGATTGTCGTCCGGATCGTGCCTAGCCGACTTTCTTCAGCCAGCGTATCAGCTTTTCCCAGTCTTCCTGATGTGAGCGGATGACTTCGGAGTGATAGTCGAAGATGCTCTTTCCCAATCCGGTCATGAGCACATAGCCCTGCGTGTCGCGCAATTGCGCCACCAGCGGGAACGGCAGGCGCTTGATCTCGTCGACCGCCTGCTGCGCAGCCGTGGTCCAGGGCTTGAGCCGGTTGGCAACGAGTCCGACCGCGACCTTGCCGCGCTTGATCCGCGGCAACTCGGCAACTTCGGCCAGGAAGGCTTCGCTGGCTTCCAGGTCGATGCGCGAAGGCAGCACGGGAATGACCAGCGCGTGCACGTCCTCGACCAGTTCGGCCAGTTCGCCGACGCGAATGCCGGCTGGCGCGTCGACGACGATACGCTGCGTATCGGGAGGAATCCGTCCAGCCCAGCCGTGGCGGGTACCGGAGATCGGCAGCACGGGTGAGCCGTAGCCGACGCGCTTTTCGCACCAGCGCTGGCTGGACCCCTGACGGTCGGTATCGACAAGGACGGTGTTCTTGCCGTCCTGGGCGTAGTACGCAGCCAGGTTCGTAGCGATCGTCGTCTTGCCACACCCCCCCTTGGAACTTGCCACCAGAATCTTCAGCATGAGCCTGAGCCTCCCTGTGGACGAGCGCTGCAAGCGTACATCGCCGGCGCGGAACGCGAAAGCTCGGACAGGGCGCGTGTCCGGTTACTGTTCCGGCACCGGTGCATGCGGTGCGCGCAGCGCTTCACCGCTGCGATCCTGCGGCTGCCAGCCCTGCGGCGGATCGGTTGGCACATGCTGGCTGCGCAGGAACGCCGTGACCGTTGCCAGCTCGTTGTGCTGCTCCTGCAGATGGTCCATGTAGATCTGGGCAAGGTATTCTTCGCGGGGGAAACGCGCGCTGAGCTCGAGGAACCGTTCCTTCTGCCAGGCGGCGGCGCGCTGGCGCGCACGCGCCACATCGAGTGCGGTCCCGGCCGGCAGCAGCGAGATCTCCAAGCCAAAGCCGGCTGCCTGCGAGCGGAAGGTGCCGCCGGACTCGAGCTTGTGGCCGATCGCCACGCAATCGCCGACCAGGGCGGTGTCCTGTGGATCGGCTTTCGTGCAGATTTCGCCGAGTCGCTGGTAGTTCGGCATGAACGCACCGCCGACACTGGTGGCAAAGTTCAGCCGTGCCGCCGTTACGTTGATGCCCTGGCTGAGCACGTCTTCCGGCACCGCCAGGATCTTCAGTGCGTTGTACACGGCCAGCACGCTCGGACTCCAGAAATCATCGAAACGCTGCGCCTGCGCCATCGTCGCGATCAGCGCGCGCGCGCGTCCCGCATCCTTTTCCGCGTGCAGAGCCGGGAGCCACGCGGCTACATTGTCGGCGTCGACTTCCTGCAACTTCGCTGCTGCCTCGTGCGTGCAGGTGGCGGACTTCGGCGGGCATTCGAGAAATGTCGAGACCCACCATACCAGCGGACTTTCGGGTCCGAATTTCTGCGCGCGCTTAAGTAGCGACGGCGTCTTCAAAGCCGGCGGGCGCTTCTTGTCCTGTGAGTCAGGATAGGCCAGTTCCGCCGCGGCGACGAGCATGTCGGCCTCGGCGCGCAGCGCAAGGAGGTTGATCAGGTCGCGGCGGTACAGGTCGAACTGCTTTTGCTCGTCGGCGGGATTGGGACCCGCCGGCATAGCCGGAGCGAGCGGCGCCGGCGGGGCCGGAACCTCCGGTTCGGACGCAGGCGCGGCTGGCTCGTTCGCGGGTGCATCCGCCGGCGGCGGCGCCGGCGTGCCTGGAAACGGAGCCTCGGCGCCGGTCGGCACGGGCTCGCTTGGTGGCCGCGTGTCGGCCAGTGCCAGCGGCGTCGACAAGGCGAATATCAGGGCGAGGGAGCGCAGCATGATCAATGCTTCCGGGGAAAACACCGAAGTGTAACCGGGCACAGCGTGAGCGGCGCCTTAATAGCCGGCCGCCTGACCGTCCTTGCGCCCTTCCGATGCGCCGTGCCAGACGCCGTTCTTCTCGTCCCACATGATTGCCTGGTAGCCGCCGTATGGCCCGTCGGCAAAGACCACGTGATGGCCTTTTTCCATCAGCGCGCGGATCGCCTCGTAGGAAAAACCGGTTTCGAGCTCGACCTCGCCGCCGTCCTTCATTGGCACGACCTGGCCCTCGGGCTCGGTGTCGCCCTCGTGCTGGATGCGCGGCGCATCGCCGGCTTCCTGCAGGCCCATGCCGAAGTCGATCAGGTTCATGACGATCTGCGCGTGGCCCTGCGGCTGCATTCCGCCGCCCATGACGCCGAAACTGATCCACGGCTTGCCGTCCTTCGTGATGAAACTCGGAATGATCGTGTGGAACGGCCGCTTGCTGGGCGCAAACGAATTAGGATGGCCATCCTTCAGCACGAACAGCTGGCCGCGATCCTGCAGGACGAAACCCAGGCCCGGCGGAGTCATGCCCGAGCCCATACCGCGATAGTTCGACTGAATCAGCGAGACCATGTTGCCCCACTGGTCGGCAGTCGTCAGGTAGATCGTGTCGCCGTGCTCGAGCGCCGCGTGTCCGGCCTCGACCGTGCGCATCGCGCGGTCCATCGAGATCTTCTTGCGCTGCTCTGCCGCATATTCCTTCGACAGCAACTTTTCGACCGGCGCCTGGAAGAACGCCGGATCGGCGTACAGGTGCGCGCGATCCTCCCAGGCGAGCTTCTTGGCTTCGACGAACAGGTGGATGTGCTCGGGACTGCCGAAGCCGTACTTCTTCAGGTCATAGCCCTCGAGCGTATTGAGGATTTCCAGCGCGGCCAGTCCCTGGCCGTTCGGCGGCAGTTCCCACACCTCGACGCCGCGGTAGTTCGTCGAGATCGGATCGACCCACTCGCCCTTGTGCGCGGCCATGTCCTCGTAGGACAGGAATCCGCCGTTGGCCTTGAAGTAATCGCCGATGACGTGCGCGATTTTTCCCTTGTAGAACGCATCGCGGCCGCCGTCGGCGATCGCTTGCAGCGTGTTCGCCAGATTGGGATTTTTCCAGATTTCCCCTTTTTCCGGCGCGCGCCCGTCGATCGTCATCTGTTCCTTGAAGCCGGGAAACTTGCCCAGGAACGGCACCGAAAGCTGCCAGTAGCGCGCGATCAGTTCGGTCACTGGAAAGCCCTCGCGCGCGTAGCGGATCGCGCCGGCAAGGTCCTCCTTCATCGGCAATTTGCCGAAGCGGCCGTGCAGCGCGAACCAGCCGTCGACCGCACCCGGCACGTTGACCGGCAGCGGACCATGGGCTGGGATTTCCTTGATGCCGTGGTCGACGAAGTATTGCAGCGACAGCGATTGAGGCGAGCGGCCGGAGCCGTTGTAGCCATACAGCTTCTTCGTCTTGGCATCCCAGACGATCGCGAACAGGTCTCCGCCGACGCCGTTCGATACCGGCTCCATCAGGCCGAGCGCCGCATTCGCGGCGATCGCCGCGTCGACCGCCGTGCCGCCTTTCTTCAGCACGTCCAGGCCGATCTGCGTCGCCAGCGGCACCGAGGTTGCGACCATGCCGTGCGTGGCGAGCACTTCGGAACGCGTGGCGAACGGCTTGCCGGTAATGCGGTCGCCGGCGGCGGCCGCAAACGTGACGGCGCCCAGGACGAGTGCAAGAAAAACGCGAGTCATTGAATTCCCCTTGAATCGGAATGGTTTCGAGCTTACACCGAAGGTGCGGGCAACCAATTCCGGGAGATTCTGCAACAGTGCTTGCCGCGATGAAACGGCGGTTACGAAAGTTTACGGCTGCGCCGCACGGCCAGCGCTTTCGCGCGCACTACGACCGGCTGCAGCAACGGCCGCACCTGGTGCGCACGCTGCTCGTGGTCGGACTGGGTTTGCTGCTGCTCGCGCTCGGACTGGTCATGCTCGTTTTGCCTGGGCCCGGCCTGCTGGTCGGCCTTGCCGGCGCGGTATTGATCGCCGGCGAATCGAAGCTTGCTGCGCGCGCGCTCGACCGCGTCGACCTGTGCGTGACGCGCGTCTGGAAGCGCTGGCGCCCGTAAGCGGCGCGTGCCCGCCGCTCGTCAGCTCACTTTTTTGCCGCCAGCGCTTCGGTCAAACCCGGCACCAGCCCGGCGCCGGCCGGCACCGTGATCGTCGATCCGGCGAAGTCGTTGCCGATCGGCTGGAAGCGCCCGCCGAGGCATTTGTTGGCGAGAAAGTCCTCGGTCACCGCATTGAATGCCGTATTGTTCTCGGGCCGGCGGAAGCCGTGGCCCTCGTCCGGATACAGCACGTAGGTCACCGGGATGTTCTTCGCCTGCATCGCCTTGACGATCTGCTCGGACTCGGCGACGTTGACGCGTGGGTCGTTCTGGCCCTGGCCGATCAGCAGCGGCTTGACGATCTGGTCGGCGTAAGTCAGCGGCGAGCGCTCGTGCAGGATCTTGCGTCCCTGCTCGGTGGCCGGATCGCCCATGCGCGTGGTCAGTTGCGCGCGGAACGACGCCCAGTATGGCGGTATACTATTCAACAATGTCACAAGATTGGACGGCCCGACGATGTCGACGCCGCAGGCGAACTCGTCCGGTGTCATCGTCAGTCCGGCCAGCGTCGCGTAGCCGCCGTAGCTGCCGCCCATGATCGCGACCTTGTCTTTGCTCGTGATGCCCTGCTTGATCGCCCAGTCGACCGCGTCGAGCAGGTCGTCGTGCATCTTGCGGCCCCACTGCAGGTCGCCGGCGTTGACGAACGCCTTGCCGAATCCGGTCGAGGCGCGGTAGTTCACACTGAGCACGGCGTAGCCGCGGTTCGCGAGCCACTGGTGGGAGCCGTTGTAGCCGTAGTCATCACGTCCCCACGGTCCACCATGGACGAACAGCACCATTGGCACCGGCCGCGACGCCTTGCCGGTTCCCGCAGGATCTACCTCGACCGGCAGCGTGTAATAGCTGACCAGTGTCAGGGCGTCGCGTGCCTTGATCTCGACCGGATGCATGACCGCGAGTTTCTGCTGCGCCAGCGCCGGGCGCACGTCGAACCAGAACGCCGCCTTGCCGGCGGCACGGTCGTACAGGTAGTACTTCGGCGACGCGTCCGAGCGCGTCAGGACCACGACCCAGAAATTGTCGTCATTGCTCTGGCTGACGATGCTGACCTCGCCATCCCCGAGCGTCTTGAGGAAGTCGAAGTCCTTGCCGATCGCGGGATCGAGCACCGTCCATTCGTTGCGCAGGTAATCGACCGCGACGGCGCGCACGACCTCGGTCTTCGGATCCACGAAGATGTTGCCGACATCCGCATGCGGATCCTGATGCAGCAACGTGCGCTTGGCGCTGCTCCAGTCGATGGCGAACAGCGCCGCCGTGTCGCGATCGCGGCTGTCGATCATGTAGATCGTCTTGGCGTCGCGGGTCAGCCCGATCACGCTCGTGGTCAGGCCGTCGCCCTGCGGAATCCTGGCGAACGGTTGCCAACTCTTGCCGCTGCGCTTGAACCAATCGCTGCTGCCGTCCGGCAGCGGCTTGTTCGCCAGGCGCAAGTTGAAATCGTCGTCGACAATGAAAGCGCCGTAGCCGTCGTTCTTGAAAAGCCGCTCGCGCTTGCCGGATTTCAGCTCGATCAGGGCCGGATCGAAGTATTTCGCGTTGCGGTCGTTGGCATTGACCAGCACCTTGTTCGGGTGCTTCGGGCTCAACGCGACGACATCGGCACGCGCTGTCTTGAACGGCGTCAGGTCGGTCTGCTTGCCGCTGTCGAGATCGACACTATAAATGTGGAAATTTTCGTTGCCGCCTTCGTCCTGCGGATAGAGCAGGTGCTTGCCGTCGTAGGCAAAGTTGAAACTGCGCACGCCGCGCTTGCGGTCATGGGTCACGACTTTGGCCTGGTCGGGATGCTCGCGCGGTGCGACGAAGACGTTGAGCACGCCGCCGTCCGGCGCGACATAGCCGAGCCAGCGGCCATCGGGACTGATCTGCCCTGCGGCGCGCTCGGGATTGCCGAACAGCACCTGACGCGGGATCAGCGGCGGCGGGGCGACAGCGGCGGCTTTCGCTGGCGTGGCCGCAGGTACAGAGGGCTTGTCGGATTTCTGCGCGGGCGCGCAGGCCGCGAGCAGCAGGGCGATGAGGGCAGCGACAGAGACACGTGAACACAACGTCATGGGTCATCCTCGGAGCCGCAAAGGTGCCAAATTGTACATGCGTTGCCGGAGCGCCGGGCATTCCCTGTGAAGGCAAATTGATCGATTTGACGACAATGACTACACTGCCGAGCAGGATGGCAGGGGATCGCGTGATGGACCAGAAGGTCAAAGGATTGAGTTCGGCGCTGGCGATTTTCCTGGCAGCGGCAGCCGCGACTGCATCGGCGCAATCGTTCACGTGGCGGGTACCAAACTACGGAACCGAGTTTTCTACGGCCGGGATCGCCCCGCAGGCGCTTGCGCTCGATGCCGGCAATGACCCATACGCATTCGCGTTCGTAGCCAACGGTGCCGAGTTTTTGATTCGCGTGTCACATTATGACGGCGCGGACGGAAGCATCACTTGGCAGAGAGACGTCGGTCTGGCCGCGTCGCCGTGGTTTCCCTTCTCGACATACTCCAGCGGACAGCCGACTGCCGCGCTGGCCAGCGTTGGCACCGACGCCGTGCTCGCCACGACGAATTACGACACGCAATTCTACGGTCAGATTGCGCGCTACGCTGGTGGCGACGGCGGGCTCGTGTGGGAAAACGCCGAGCACGCGCAGACAGCCGTCGCGTACGAAGCAGTCGCCGTCGACGCGGCGGGCAATGTGATCGCAGCCGGTGCTGCGGGCGACATTTATATCAGTCCAACGAAAGGTCACGTGGCCAAGTTCCACGCGAGCGACGGATCGCTTGCCTGGAGCGTCGATCTCGATGCCGGTGCCTGCGGCGCGGGTGCCAGCTTCTGGTTTCAATTTACAACCGTGAGCGTCGACGACAACGGGGACGTTGTTGCCGGCGGATTTTCCCCGGACGAACATGCGTTTCCTTTCTGCGCGTTCAAATTGAGC
>DASSGP010000275.1:0-2809 GCA_035693405.1 Rudaea sp.
CGGGACTGATGCCGAGTTCATCGGCGATGTGGTTTGTCGTGACGTTCGGTTCGCCCTGGGCGTTGAACATCGCCAGGCTTGCTTCGAGGATGCGTTCGCGCGTCTGTTTCGAGGCCATCGCGGGCTAGTGTCCAGGAAGTCATGCCGTCCGCATGGCGCGGAACCCGCGGATCGGCTCAGCGGCCGGCAATTAGCCAATCTGCCGGCGCCGGCGTTCGCACCGCGCGAGGTTTGCGCAGATCAGCCGCCGAGTTTCTTCACGAGGTCGGTATACTTTTGCATCGCTTCTTCCGTCTTCATGCCCTTGAGCTTGGCCCAGGCCTCGTATTTGGCCGTGCCGACGAAGTCGAAGAATCCGGGCTTGGCGCCGGACACGTCGCCCTCCGATCCCTGCTTGTACAACGCATAGAGCTTGAGCAACGTGTCGTTGTCGGGGCGCTCGCTGAGTTTCTTGACGTCTTCTGCGGCCTTCTCGAACCTGGCTTTCAAATCGGCCATGACTTTCCCCGAGTATGTGTTTGCTTTTCCAAATGGCGGCCAGCAATGGCCGCTTTCCGACGTTCGCGCTGATCAACGAAGACAATTCGCGAATGACTGTACTTCGATCCTCGCCATCCCGATGATGAGGATCATGCGTACATTGCGCGCCATCATGGACGATGCGAAAACAGCATGTCAACGCGACTTTGGTGCCGCGTTGCCCGCGCCCATTGGAAAGCGTACGGCCAGAGGACTATCTTATCGCCGACCTGCGGCAACTTGTGCCGGGCTTAGGGGAAACACATGACGTATTTCGTGACTGGGGCGACAGGGTTCATCGGCCGCCATTTGCTGGCCAAACTGCTCGCGCGCAAGGGCGAGGTGTATTGCCTGGTGCGCAAGGGGTCGCAGGAGAAGTTCGAGGAACTGCGCGCGCGCTTCGGCGCCGACGGCAAGCGGCTGCACGCGGTCAGCGGCGACCTGTCGAAGTCTTCGCTCGGCATCAGCCCGGCGCAGCGGCGGGCATTGGGCGGAAGGATCAAGCACTTCTTCCATCTGGCAGCCATTTACGATCTTGCCGCGGACGCCGAAAGCCAGATCGAGGCGAACGTCGGCGGCACGCGCAATGCGCTGCAACTGGCCGAGCAGATCAAAGCCGGGTGTTTCCATCACACCAGTTCGATTGCGGTTGCCGGCCTCTATCCCGGCGTCTTCCGCGAAGACATGTTCGACGAGGCGGAGGACCTCGACCATCCCTATTTCAAGACCAAGCACGACGCCGAGGCGCTGGTGCGCAAGAGCGCGGCGGTTCCGTACCGGATCTATCGGCCTGCGGTCGTTCTTGGCCATTCGCAGACCGGCGAAATCGACAAGATCGACGGTCCGTACTACTTCTTCCGCGCGCTCAAGAAGCTGCGCCAGAGCCTGCCGCAGTGGATGCCGGTGATCGGCATCGAGGGCGGGCGCGTCAACATGGTGCCGGTCGACTATGTCGTCGATGCGATGGATCACATCGCGCACAAGCCGGGCCTCGACGGCGGCTGCTTCCACCTGACCGACCCGGCGCCACGGCGGATCGGCGAGGTACTCAACATCTTCGCCCGCGCCGGCCACGCGCCCGAGATGACGATGCGCCTGGACGCACGCATGTTCGCGTTCATCCCGTCGATGGTGAAGCAGGCGCTGGCGGGACTGCCGCCGGTCAAACGCTTCACGAATGTCGTGCTGCGCGATCTCGGGATACCGGCCGAGGCGATCAGGATGGTCAATTATCCGACTCGTTTCGACGCGCGCGAAGCCGAACGCGCGTTGCGCGGCACGCGCATCCGCGTGCCCGATTTGCAGACGTATGCCTGGCGGCTGTGGGATTACTGGGAGCGCAACCTCGACCCGGATCTTTTCGTCGATCACTCGCTCAGCGGCAAGGTCAAGGGACGCACCGTGCTGGTCACGGGCGGATCGTCCGGCATCGGCAAGGCAGCCGCCCTGAAGATTGCGGCGGCCGGTGCACGCGTGCTGATCTGCGCGCGCAACGAAGCGGAGCTTGCGGCAACCCAGACCGAGATCAGCGAGGCCGGTGGCATCTGCCACAGCTACATTGCCGACCTGTCGGAAGAGAAGTCCTGCGCCGACCTGGTCCAGCGGATCGTCGACGAACACGGTGGCGTCGACATCCTGATCAACAATGCCGGGCGTTCGATCCGGCGCTCGATCGCGCTGAGCTACGACCGGTTCCACGATTTCGAACGCACGATGCAGCTGAACTATTTCGGCTCGTTGCGCCTGATCATGGGCTTCCTGCCGGGGATGACCGAACGCCACCGCGGCCACATCATCAACATCTCGTCGATCGGCGTGTTGACGAATGCGCCGCGATTCTCGGCCTACGTCGCCTCGAAGGCGGCGCTCGACGCGTTTTCGCGCTGCGCGCAGGCGGAATTCTCCGACAACGGCATCCACTTCACGACCGTCAACATGCCGCTGGTCAAGACACCGATGATCGCGCCGACCAAGATGTACGAAGCAGTGCCGACGCTGACTCCGGACGAAGCCGCGGACATGATCGTCGAGGCGATCGTCGAACGTCCGGTGCGGCTGGCCACGCGCATGGGTACATTCGCGCAGATCTTCTACGCCCTGGCCCCGCGCGCCTACGAAATCCTCATGAACACCGCGTTCCGCCTGTTTCCGGATTCACCGGCCGCGAAGGGCATGAAGGGCCGGAGCGAAATAGAGGCGCAGCCGACCAGCGAGCAGGTTGCCTTCGCATCGCTCATGCGCGGCGTGCACTGGTAAGCAGCGGGTCTTGGGCCCGAGCGCCTGCAGGCGC
>DASSGP010000276.1:0-2188 GCA_035693405.1 Rudaea sp.
CGCCGTCGCCGGCTTCACGCTGCAGCGTGAAATGGAACTGTACGTGCAGGCCGGCATCACGCCGGCGCAGGTGCTGCAGATCGCGACCTACAACGGCGCAAAGTACGCGCGCGTGCTCGACGATCGCGGCGTCATCATGCAAGGCAAGCGCGCCGACCTGATTCTCGTCGACGGCGATCCGACGCAAGATATTGCCGACATCCGCAAGGTCGCGCTGGTCGTGAAGGGCGACAAGGCATACTACCCGAGCGAGATCGACGAAGCGCTCGGCATCAAGCCGTTTGCGCAGCCGGTGGCGGTGAAGTAGCTCTTAGCCCTCCCTTTCAAGGGGAGGGTTGGGTGGGGATGATGTCGCTCGCGGATTTGGCGCATCCGGATTCCCGGAGCGTGACGCGGCGCGTCCGCTTCGCAAGACGAATGAGCGACCTGCGCACATCCGGCGCACAACTACTGCTTGTCCCAGTACTCGACTTTTGTGCCGGCCGGCTGGCCCGTCGCATTGCCGCTCCCGGTGTTTTCGACCCTGAGCGTCCTGCCGTCCGCGGAAAGTTCGGACTTCGACGTGCCGAACGGAGCGCCATTCATCTTGACGATGGTGGACGTGTGGCGTTCGTCGATGCGCCGGATTGCCATCGTTTCGCCGCTGGGCTTGCCGTTGACGAGCACTGGAACCTCGTTACCGTCGAGCTGGGTCACCAGGGTCATGACCGCCTGGGGCATCGGCTTGCCGTCGGGGGTTAGCACCTTGTAGGTGATCTTCGTAGCGCTACCGTCCGGCTCGATGATCATGAGCATCAGCGGGTGATCGCCGCGTTTGTTCCAGGTGCCGATGGCAAGCTGGGGCCACGCGCTCGACGCGAGTGCGAGCAGGCACAGCCCGAAGGCGATACGCATCATCGCAAGGACCTCCACACGCAGAGGCGATCACGCGGAATTCTAGTGCGCGTCGTGCAACGGGCGCGTGAAAGCCCGTGAGCCGTGGCGCCTGACGACACCATCCGGGCGCCGTCATGCCGACGGCTCGAAACCGGCGCTGAAGACTGACTCCTGGTACGCGCCGATGTCGACGGTGCCGTGGAACACACGCGGATGTCCGTCGAGATCGCGCGCCGGCAGTCCGCACTCGGGTGCGTTGTTGCCCTTGCCCAGCAGCGGCGAATCGCCGGCGAGACGGTAGTTGCCGTCGGGACGATCGACGAACAACGGGGCGGTCGACAGATTGTCCGCGCTGCCGCTGCCCGGGGAGCCGCTGCCACCGAGCACGCCCCAATCGTTGTTCTGCATCAGGTTCGAATCATCCTTGATGATCAGGCCAGCGTGCGTGTTGCCCCAGAAGATATTGTTGATCACGTATGCGCCGGCGTTGCCGACAGCGTTCAGCAGCAGACCGCCATCATCGCCGTCGTTCGTGGCTTTGTTGTCCACGATCGTGTTGTTGGTTACACAATCGTTGCCGGTGATGGCGATGTCGCCGGCGGCATCGGTGCCTTCGGACGTATTGCCGGCAATCAGATTGTTCATCAAGTACAACCCGCCGGGGAAATAGACCTCGATACCGGCGGGCTGCGTCGTGAAGATCGGCACGAGCACGGTGGCGTAGTTGTTCTGGATGATGTTGTAGGAGACTGACGCGATCGCAGTGTCGTTGCTCGCTTCAAGTGTCAGCCCGGCGGCATACAATCCAACTGGTTCACGACCGTTCTGGATCGTCAGATAGTTGATCGTGGTGTCGCCGCCATTCCTTATCGACAACACGAACGTTGTCTGCGCGCCGTCGAGCACGGAAAGCGTCGGAACGAGCGCCTGCTCGCTGCAGTCTTCGTTCCAGCCACCCAGAACCTGCAGGGTGTGGGTGGCGTCCGAACTGAAGTGAAAGGCCGAGGCCGCCGAGGTCGAAAACGTTGCCGCCTGCAATTCGACGACATTGTCCTCACCGTTGTAGATGCCGCTGTTGGACGCGGCGTCGAACGCGCTCTGCAGCTCGGCCGCGGTGCCGACGCAGAATACGTGCGCCCGTGCCACACCTGCCGTGAGCAGGCCGAACCCGAACAATGCCTTGCGCGCCGTAGAAGCCAGTTCATGGCGGAAACTCGAGCCCCATTTCCGCACGGTGCCGTCGGTTTCCATGTGTGCGCCTCCTTTCTCCCTGCAATTCAATGAACGCAAGAAGCGGATCAATGCGGGCAGC
>DASSGP010000277.1:0-5795 GCA_035693405.1 Rudaea sp.
CGCATGGTTCGGCTCGGTGAGGATGCGCTCGAAGTCGCCGGCGGTCAGCGCGGACAGTTCGACGCGAATCGGAAAGCGGCCCTGCAGCTCCGGTATCAGGTCCGAGGGCTTGGCCAGCGAGAACGCGCCCGAGGCGATGAACAGGATGTGATCGGTCTTGACGATGCCATGCTTGGTCGACACGGTCGAGCCTTCGACCAGCGGCAACAGGTCGCGCTGCACGCCTTCGCGGCTGACGCCAGCGCCGCTCCATTCACCACGCTGCGCGACCTTGTCGATCTCGTCGATGAAGACGATGCCGTTCTGCTCGCACGCATTCAGCGCCTGCGTCTTGAGCTCCTCGTCGTTGACCATCTGCGCGGCTTCCTCCTCGATCAGCAGCGGCCGTGCCGCCCTGATCGTGAGCTTGCGTTTCTGGGTCTTCTGGCCGGCCAGGGACGAGAACATGCCGCGCAGCTGCTGCGTCATCTCCTCCATGCCGGGCGGCGCCATGATCTCGACACCGACGTTGACTGCCGTTTCGATTTCGATCTCGCGTTCGTCGAGCGTGCCTTCACGCAACTGCTTGCGCAGTTTCTGGCGCGTGTCGCTGTCGGCCGCATTCAACGGTTGCGCCGGCTCGCCGGTGAATCCCAGTGGCTGCTGCCGGCGCGGTAGCAGCGCATCGAGGATGCGGTCTTCGGCGCGATCCTCGGCCTGCGAGCGCACCTGCGTCTTGGCCTGCTCGCGCGCCATCTTGACGGCGACATCGGCGAGATCGCGCACGATCTGTTCGACGTCCTTGCCGACGTAACCGACCTCGGTGAACTTCGTCGCCTCGACCTTGATGAACGGCGCGTTCGCCAGATGCGCCAGGCGGCGCGCGATCTCGGTCTTGCCGACGCCGGTCGGACCGATCATCAGGATGTTTTTCGGCGTGACTTCCTCGCGCAGCGCGGGATCGAGCTGCATGCGCCGCCAGCGGTTGCGCAGCGCGATCGCGACCGCGCGCTTGGCCGCGTTCTGGCCAATGATGTAGCGGTCGAGTTCGTTGACGATTTCGCGGGGGGTGAGTTCAGACATTGCTAGGGGCTAGGGGCCAGGGACTAGGGACTAGGGACTAGGGGCGAGGGGCGAGGGGCGAGGGAAAAGCGGAGAAAGAGCTGCGCCCTTACAGTTCTTCGATCGTGATGTTGTGATTGGTGTAGATGCAGATATCGCCGGCGATGCCGAGCGCTTTTTCCACAATGTCGCGTGCCGTAAGCGCGCTGTTTTCGAGGAGCGCCTTGGCCGCCGCGAGGGCGAACGGGCCGCCGGAGCCGATCGCGATCAGGCCCTGTTCGGGTTCGAGCACGTCGCCGTTGCCGGAGATCAGCAGCGAAGCATCCTTGTCGGCGACCGCGAGCATCGCCTCGAGCCGGCCGAGGCGGCGGTCGGTGCGCCACTCCTTGGCGAGCTCGACCGCCGCGCGGGTCAGATTGTTGCCATGCTTCTCGAGCTTCGCCTCGAACAGTTCGAACAGCGTGAACGCATCGGCGGTGGCGCCGGCGAATCCAGCCAGCACATCGCCGTTCTTGCCGAGCCGGCGCAGCTTGCGCGCATTGGCCTTGACCACGGTGTTGCCGAGCGTGACCTGACCGTCGCCGCCGATGACGACCTTGCCGTCGCGGCGCACGGAGACGATGGTTGTGGCGTGGAAGCTTTCGTGCATGATGCGCACCGCTGGCATGGACGTTTCATGATGGGGCCGGGATTGGCGAAATCCAAGCGTAGGGTGGGCCTTGGCCCACCGTTCTACTTTTGACGCAAAAGCGAAGAGCGGTGGGCCAAGGCCCACCCTACTTCGCCAACCAGCGCGTCGCTTCGGTCAGCCCATCGGGCGTCAACGGGTACATGTGGTCCTCGACAAGCTCGCGGATCATCGCGTTGGACTGCGTATAACCCCAGTGCGCCCGCGGCGTCGGATTGAGCCAGACCACCTTGCGAAAATGCGCCATCACGCGGCGGAACCAGACGATACCGGGCTCGCCATGTCCGTCCCATTCGTCGATGCCGCCGCCGATCTCGGTGACTTCGTAGGGCGCCATCGCCGCGTCGCCGACGAAGATCACCTTGTGATCGGCGTTGTAGCGGCGCAGCAGGTCGGCGGTCGCGATGCGCTCGCTCATGCGCATCTGATGATCGCGCCAAAGCGCGGCATAAATGAAATTGTGGAAATAGAAGTGTTCGAGCCGCTTGAACTCGCTCTTCGCGGCGCCGAACAGCGCTTCGCAGACGGCGATGTGGTCGTCCATCGAGCCGCCGATGTCGAGCAGCAGCAACACCTTGATCGCATTGTGCCGCTCGGGGCGCAAGCGGATGTCGAGCATCGCCTCGCGTGCGGTCGCGTCGATCGTGGCGTCGAGATCGAATTCCTCGGCCGCGCCTTCGCGCGCGAAGCGGCGCAGGCGGCGCAGCGCGAGCTTGAAGTTGCGCGGCGACAAGTCGGCATCGCCGTCGAGCGCGCGATAATTGCGCTGCTCCCAGACCTTGACCGCGCTGCGTCCGCCGCCGCGCGCGCCGACGCGCATGCCCAGCGGATTCGTGCCGCCGGCGCCGAACGGACTCGAGCCGCCGGTGCCGATCCATTTGCTGCCGCCGGCGTGGCGCTCGTTCTGCTCGGCCAGCCGCTTGCGGAATTCCTCGAGCAACTTGTCGAGCCCGCCGAGCGCGGTGAGCTTGGCGAGTTCCTCGGCGGTGAGCAGGCGCTTGAAGCTTTCGCGCAGCCACTCATCCGGAATCTGCATGAGCTGCGCGGCCTCGATGCGCGCGACGCCGTTAAAATACGCAGCGAACGCGCGCTCGTAACGATCGTAGTGGCGTTCGTCCTTGACCAGCACGGTGCGCCCCAGATGGAAGAATGCGACCGGATCGGCGAAGGCGAAATCAGCGTCGAGCGCCGCGATCAGGTCCAGCCATTCGCGCAAGCCGACCGGCACGCGTTCGGCGCGCAGGGCTTCGAAGAAGCCGATCAGCATGACGCGCGACTCACCACAAACCGTTCGCGCTGAGCGTAGCGCAGCGGAGTCGAAGCGCTGCCCTTCGACTTCGCGCCTGCGGCGCTACGCTCAGGGCGAACGGAAAATGGATGCCTCGCTCATTCATTCAAGCGCGCCCCTGTCTCCGATGCATGAACGCCAGCCGTTCGAGCAACTGCACGTCCTGCTCGTGCTTGATCAGCGCGCCGTACAGCGGCGGAATCGCCTTGGCCGGATCGCGTTCGGCCAAAGCCGAAGCAGGAATATGGTCGGCAAGCAGCAGCTTGAGCCAGTCGATCAGCTCCGACGTCGACGGCTTCTTCTTCAGCGCCGGCACTTCGCGCAATTCGAAAAACATGTCGAGTGCACGCGCACACAGGTCCGGCGCGATGTGCGGGTAATGCACGGCGACGATGCGCTGCAATGTCGCGCGGTCCGGAAACGCGATGTAATGGAAGAAGCAGCGGCGCAGGAACGCGTCAGGCAGTTCCTTCTCGTTGTTCGACGTGATCACGATGATCGGCCGGTGCTTGGCGCGCACCGTCTCGCCGGTTTCATAGACGTGGAACTCCATGCGGTCGAGTTCGTGCAGCAGATCGTTCGGGAATTCCAGATCGGCCTTGTCGATCTCGTCGATCAGCAGCACAGCGCGCGCGTCACTGTCGAACGCCTGCCACAGCTTGCCGGGCTTGATGTAATGGCGCACGTCGGCGACGCGAGGATCGCCGAGTTGCGAGTCGCGCAGGCGGCTAACCGCGTCGTATTCGTACAAGCCCTGGTGCGCCTTGGTCGTCGACTTGATATGCCACGTATACAGCGGCGCGCCGATCGCGAGCGCGACCTCTTCGGCAAGCAGGGTCTTGCCCGTGCCGGGTTCGCCCTTGATCAGCAGCGGCCGCTGCAGCGCGATTGCCGCGTTGACCGCGAGCTTCAGCTCATCGGTCGCGACGTAACGCTCGGTGCCTTCGAATTTCATCGCGATTCCTCGTCGTCCAGTGGTGAATGGTACGGCAAGGATTGGACGTACGCGACTTCGTTTGGAAGCGCGAATTCTGGACGCGAATTACGCGGATTAGGCGGATTTACGCGGATAAGAGCGGATGAAGGCATATGAAGCAGATCGGTTGAATCGACCAGCCGCTGCTCCTGATCGAATTTCTTTTGCTCTATCCGCGTAAATCCGCTCTTATCCGCGTCCTATTTTCAATCTTTTGCGCTCTTGCGCCTCGCGCGCGGGTGCGCCGCGTCATAAACGCGGGCGAGGTGCTGGAAGTCCAGGTGCGTGTAGATCTGCGTCGTGCTGATGTCGGCGTGGCCGAGCATTTCCTGCACGGCGCGGAGGTCGCCCGACGATTCGAGCATGTGACTGGCAAACGAGTGGCGCAGCAGATGCGGGTAGACGCGCTTCCACACGCCCTGGTCGCGCGCCCGGCGCTTGAGCCGCGCGCGCACGCCGTTGGGCGTCAGCGGACGGCCGAGCCGCCCGTGCACGAGCACGTCGTCGGCGGCCGGACGATCCTGTTCGCGCAGCGCCTGCAGCGCCGCCAGCGCCTTGCCGCCGACCGGCACGATGCGCGTCTTGCTGCCCTTGCCGGTGACGCGTACCAGGCCTTCGCCGAAATCCAGGTCGCGCCAATGGACGCCGGTCAGTTCCGAAACGCGCAGGCCGCTGGAGTATAGAAGTTCAAAAAGCGCCCGGTCGCGCACGGCCTCCGGGTCGCCCGGCGGAAACTCCAGCAGCGCGCCGACCTCGTCGACATCGAGCACCTCGGGCAGCTTGCGCCGCAGCTTCGGCGAGTGCACGCCGGCAGCCGGGTTCGCCGCAACCACGCCATCGCGCGCGAGAAAGTTGAAGAAGCTGCGGCAGGCCGACAGCATGTGGTGCAGCGTGCCCGGGGTCAGGCCACCGCGATGCAGGCGCGCAAGCCAGGCGCGCATCTGGTCCGGCTTGAGTTCGCGCCAATGGCGGATCTGCAGGTTGCGCGCGTAGCCGAGCAGGTCGGCCAGCGCGCGAGCATAGTTGACGATCGTGCCGGCCGCATAACGCCGCTCGACGCGCAGGTGCTCGAGATAGCTCTCGATCGACGCCGCGAGCGGATCGCCGGTCACATTCAGCCGCTTGCCGGAAAGCGTGCGACCGCCGCGGCCGTGGCCTCGGCGATCAACTTGAGGAATACCGTGCCCATGCCGGGGTGGAAGCGGTTCGCGTCGTGGCTGCCGATTGCGAGCATGCCGACGCCGTCGATCGGCACGAGCACGGCCGAACGCACTTCCACGGCCTTGTGGCCGAACAGCACGTCGAGTTTTTCCGGTTGCAGGCGACCGCACAACGGCTCGTTGCGCTGCATGAACTCGGTGAACGCCGGCATCGCCCTGATGCCGTCGCGTTGCACGATCAGCCAGTCGGTGGCCGGCAGGTCCGCGTCGGCACGAAACAAAACCAGGCGCACGAGATCGGTATGGAAGTCCTCGGTCAGGCCAGCCGCGACGCGGCGCACACTGTCGGCCAGGGTGCGCTCACGCATCAGGCCGACGGTCAACGAATGCACGCGCACCATCAACTGCTCGTTTTCCGCAGCGATCTCGATGAGCTCGTGCAGACGCCGGCTCATGTCGCGATTCTTGTCGCGCAATACTTCGAGCTGATAGCTCGCCAGCGAGGTCGATGCGCCCTGCTCGCGCGGCACGTTCAGCGTCAGCGCGATGTCCGGGAAGTCCTTGAGGAACTCCGGGTGGCGGCGCAGGTAGCTGGCGACTTCCATCGCGTTCAGGCCGTCCTTGAGGCTCATTTCGGTCATG
>DASSGP010000278.1:0-6462 GCA_035693405.1 Rudaea sp.
CTGGTATGGGTCAGCTGGTTGAAATGGCCATAGTTGAAGTACGCGTTCCACTGCCAGCTCGTGTCGCCGAACGTGCCCTTGAAGCCGGCCGCCACCTGGTCGGTGGTCGTGCTGTTGTTGAAGATGCGATTGCCGTTGCCGATCGTGCGCGTCTTGAAGCGGTTGGCGCTGTTGCTGAACTCGACGCCGAACGGGTTGTAATAACTCTGCGCCGAAATCACCAGCGGACTGCCGAGCGTGTCGATCGGCTGCGGTGCAAGCTGCGAGGCCGCCTGGGTCTTGTTGTGGTACAGCTCCAGGTACGTCTCCACCGAATCGGTCAGCTTGTAGTTGCCGACGATGAACCCGCTGGTGCGTTCCTGCGGAATCAGGTTGACGTTGCCGTGCGCCTGGAAATTGTAGTTGTCGGTCGCCGCGCTGTAGCAGCGATAGTCATTCAGCGAGGCGCTGGTGGAGCCGAGCGTCTTCAGCGTCACCACGCTGCAGCCGCCGAATTGCGCCTTCAGGTTGGCCGGCAGCTGCACGTAACCGGTCGGCGTGCGGCTCGAGCCGCCGGAAACATGGGCGACACCGTAGTAGTAGTAGATTGCGTTCTTGGAGAAGTCGCGGTTGGCGGCGAGCACGGAGTCGAACTTGTTGTAGTCGACGCCGGCCATGATGCTGCCCTTGTCCGTGGTCTGGCCGAACACGAAGTGATAGCCCTTGCGCTCGCCGTCGTCACGGTCGGAAATGCCGTAGTCCGCGGAAAATTCGGCGCCCTGATAATTCGAGCGAAGAATGAAGTTCACGACGCCGCCGACCGCGTCGGATCCGTACACCGACGAGGCACCGTCGGTCAGGACTTCGATGCGCTCGATCGCATTGACCGGAATCGCGTTGAGGTCCGCATTCAGGACGCGATGGCCGTTCACCAGCACCAGCGTGCGGGCAGAGCCAAGTCCGCGCAACGAAACATTCGACGAGCCCGTGCCGCCGCCGTTGTTGACGCGCGGATTCATGACCGGGCCGGTAGACGCCGGCAGGTCCTGCACGAGGTCGCCGAGGGTGACCTTGCCGGATTGCTGGATTGCCGCCTTGTCGATCGTGACGACCGGATTGGACGTCTCGATGTCGACGCGGCGGATGTTCGAACCGGTCACGACGATCGTTTCGAGCGACTGGCTCTTCTGGTCTGCGGCTTGCGCGGCGGTGTCTTGCGCCATCGCCGGCGCCGTAGCGAGACCGAACGCGATCGAAGCGCCGGCGGCGCCATAGCCGCGCAGGCCGTGCCGGATCGCAGCCGGCAGAATTGCAGACCCTCGCGATTTTTCAAAAATCCCCTCTCGGAGCAGAGTGGTTGACATGTTTTGTTCTCCTGTCATCGAACAGCAAGCACTGGCCGCGGGATCGCGGCAGGTGTCCACGGAAAGTTAAGAAAACATGTGCTTCGCACGTTGCCGGTAACCGGCACCCGGCGTTGCATTAATTGCGCGATCGCAAAATCGGGCTGCGCGGCGCTACGCCGACTGCCGCAGCAGCGGTGAATCAAGTTGACGGCGCAGTGCTCCTGCAGTCATCCCGAAGCGCTGGCGAAACAGGCGCGAGAACGCGCAGCGGTTCTCGAAGCCACTGGCCAGGGCGATCTCGGCGATCGCGAGCGGACTGGTGCGCAGCAGGCGGCGCGCGCGTTGCAGACGCTGGTCGACGAGGAACGCGTGTGGCGTCTGCTGGTACGCGGCGCGAAACGCGCGGATGAAATGCCAGGGCGAGTAGCTGGCCATGCGCGCGAGCGCGTCGTTGTCGAGCTCGAGATGACAGTTCGCCGCGAGATAGTTGCGTACGCGCTGCAAGCGCAGGAACACCTGGCGGCGCTGCCCGTAGGTTCGTCCCGGGCAGCGATCGATCGCGGCGGCGAGCCCCTTTTGTAGCGCGAACACGCTCTCGATGACCGATTGCAAGGCTTCTTCCGCGGCCCCGTGTGCCGCTGCCCGCGCCAGCGCGACGAGGCGAACGCGCAACGCGCGATCCGCGCAGTGCCAGGTCGGCAGCAGCAACGGCTCGGCGATCGGCATGTCGCTCAGACCGTCGAGCGCTTCCCGCCAGGCGAGGCGACCGCCGAGCAGCGCTATCCAGACGGCGTTGCCGCGCCCGACCGCGTGCAACCGCGGCTCGGCTTCGGTGACGCGCATTTCGCCGGCGACCAGTACGCCATCGCCGCTGCCGCCGCCGATCTGCAGGCGGCCGCGCAGCGGCACCCAGAGACCCGAAAACGGCTCGTCGACCTTGAGTGTGCAGCCCCGCCCACCGCCCACGATAAGGAACAACGAGTCGGCGGAATTGGTGGTCGCCTTGGACAGGACCAGGCTGGAACCTGAAGCGAGCTGATGGGCGAGAATCATGGCGCGTACTCCGTCCGTTGGGTGCGCCGCCATTCCCGCGCAAGTTGCGCGGCGAGTCAGGAAGTTTTTCCGAAATTGCGCTGAATTGTTGCCGAAAGATTCCCGTGTGCTGACCGATCTGGTGCGCTGAGGTGTCCGTTCGGGTGGCGGTGAGAGCCTGGACGCGATGCGGCTGCGATGGAATGCCGTCCGCACAAGATTGGCAACGTACCGCTCCCGGGTTTGCAGTACTTATTCGTTCCAGTATCCGTTTTCCTCTTCCTACACGGTATTTTCGATGCGTCGCATTCTTGGTATTGCCCTGGTCCTGCTCTTGGCGCCGCCGCTGGTCCTGGCGCAATGCCGGATCCAGAGCAGTTCCCCGCGCCCCCACCTGGTCGAGCTGTACACGAGCGAGGGCTGCAATTCCTGCCCGCCGGCCGAGCGCTGGATGAGCACGCTGCGCAAACATGCCGACCTGATCGGCCTGGAGTTCCACGTCGACTACTGGGACACCGCCGAATGGCACGACCCGTTCTCCGACCACGCCTACACGTCGCGTCAGCAGGGCATCGCCAGGCGCCGCAACCGCGACCAGATCTACACACCGCAGATCTGGCTCGACGGTCGCGTCTGGGTCAACTGGCCCACGGGCGCGCCGCCCGAGCCGCCCAGCGCCGAGGCGCCAGTCGTAGGCCTCGCGCTCGACGCCGGCGACCCCATCCACGTCGCCATCGACGTCGGCAGCGCCGGCAGCAAACCCGACTACCGCGTATACGCGGCCCTCGCGGAGACCGGCTTGTCCGAACACGTGCCCGCCGGTGAGAATCGCGGCAAGACCCTGAGCCACGATGAAGTCGTGCGCGCGCTCGCCGGGCCGTTCACCTTGCCGCATGCGGAAGTCGACCTCAAGCCACCGCCGCGCGCCGATCGCGCGCATACGTCAGTCGTGGCCTTCGTCCAGGACGAAGCCAGTGGCGACATCGTCCAGGCCGTGCGCGCGCCGCTGCAGGGATGCACGAAATGAGCGCCGCCGTCTCGCCCGATTCCGCGGCTGGTTCGAGCGTCGCAGCCAGCGCCGGTTTGAACAACGCCGGATTGAATCAGCGCTGCGGCCGCGCCGAGGCTTGGCGTGCGATCCTGTTCGCCGGTGCCACTGCGGCGACGTTCGACCTGACGTTCGCATTCGCGTTCTACGGGACGACCGTCGGCGCGAGCCCGCTTCGCATCCTGCATTCGATTGCCAGCGGCGCGTTCGGGATGGCGGCGTTCGATGGAGGCATCGCGACGGCGGCATTTGGTTTGATTGCGCACTACTTCATCCTGATCGTCGCCGCATCGTTCTACTTCCTGGCTAGCACGCGCGTGGCCGCGCTCAGGCAACGCGCCGCAATCTGCGGCCCGTTGTTCGGCGTGGCAATCTACTGCGTCATGCATTACATCGTGCTGCCGCTGTCAGCCGCGCCGAAATTCAGGACATCGACGTTGAGCATCAGCAGTGAATTTCTGATGCATCTGCTGATCGGATTGACGATCGCGCTGATCCTGCGTGCCACGACGCGGCTGCCAGGCGATTCCGGACCACGGTGAGCGGCTGCACACTTCGTTTTTCGGGATGCCGGATGTTGGCGCACGCGCCGAAAATTGCTCCTGCATTTTCGGCGTACCGGCGTTCGTGGCGGTCGAAAAGTACTTCGTTTTTCGGGATGCCGGGTGTTGACGCACGCGCCGAAAATTGCTCCTGCATTTTCGGCGTACACGACGCCGTTCGAAGCGGTCGAAAGGTACTTCGTTTTTCGGGACACCGGACGGTGAGGCACCCGCCGAAAATTGCTCCTGCATTTTCGGCGTACCGGCCATCCTGGCCATAAAAAAGGCGGCCACCGGGGTCCCGGTCCCGGTGGTCCGCCACTTACTTCCTGCCCGTTGGAGAGGGCAATCCCAGTCTCGCGCACGGCAGCGCGCCAGTGGTTGCCGGAATGCAGGAACGGCGTGACCTAAATTGCGCGAACGCGGTGCCGCGTTGCGCACCAATCTATCGTGCGGTCGCGCTCAGGCGGAACGCGCCGATGTCGGTATCTTCAGTCCCGAGCGGCGTGAGCGCAACGCGATCGCGCTTCGGCGTAACGCTGAAGCCGACATTGTGCAGTTCGGCTTCCAGATGGACGAGCACGCGCTGCGCGCCGGTGGCAGGGTCGAATTCGAGCAGGTCGACCGGCTTCCAGGCGACTTTTGATACGTACCAGATCCGGCCGTCGACGACACGCCAGCCGTCGATCAGGGTCGACGCGATCAACGGAGTGACGAGCGTTTCCGCGCCGCCGGCGAGGTCGCGTGCGAACAGGGTGCTTTGTGCGTTCTTCGTGTAGTACAGCCGACGCGTCGTCGCGTCGAGCTCCATGTGTTCGATGCCGGCAGCCAGTGCCGTTTGCCGTTCATCCTTGCTCCCGAAATGCTCGAGCAGCACGAGCTGGTTCTGGCGGCTCGACCCGCCGAGGACGAGCAGATAACTGTCCGGATCGGCACCGTAGGTTCCGGAAAGCACTTCCTCGCCCGGCTTGCTGATCGCGCGCTGGCGCCGGCTGGCCAGATCGATTTCGACCAGGCCCGGCTTGTCTTTGCCGCGCGCCGTCACGAGCAGTCGCTTGCCGTCGGCGCTCCAGGTCGGATTGATCAGCAACGCATCGTGGAACTCTGTCAGCGCCGTCACCTCGCGCGTGCCGAAATCGTACAACCAGACCTGCTGCGCGCCGCTGCGGTCGGAGACGAACGCGATGCGTGTGCCGTCCGGCGAAAACGCCGGAGAGCTGTCGCTGCCGGTCGACTTCGCCAGCAACTCGGGGACCGCCTTGTCCCCGCCGAGCGCGACCCAGGCGAGCTGGTGGGTCGTGCGCGGGATTTCGTACGCAACCGTATCCGCGCCGCGCGCCGTACTGGGATACTCGGCCGGGCCGATGCCGAGCGGCTGCACGCTGCCGCCCTCGAGCGCGACGGTATACAGCGTGAACTGGCCATTGTGGTTGGACGAAAAGATCAGGCTGCTGCTGTCTTGCGTCCATGCCAGTCCGCGAATGCGCGAATGCAGCTGCGTCAGCTGGCGTACCGCGCCGCCCGCGGCCGGCATGATGCACAGGTCGCTGTACGGCGCGAGCCCGCGCCGGAATGCGATGTACTTGCCGTCGGGTGAAAAATGCGCTTCGAGATCCTGTGCATCCGGCGTGCGCTCGTACTCCAGCGGCTGCCGGGTTCCTGTCGCAAGGTCCCAGCGCATCAGGACCATGTTGTCGTACGCGCCACCGAGATTCTGCGCGCTGATCAGTGCCTTGCCGTCGGGAAACCAGTCGAAATAGTGGACCATGTAATTCTGGCAGCCGCCGACTTCGCGCTCCGCGCCACCGAGGCTTGATACGATGTACATGGTGCATTGCTCTTTATCGAGACGCTCGAATGCGATCTGGCTGCCGTCGGGCGACCAGACCGGCACTTCCTCGAACGTGCTGGAACGGGCCGTCAAGCGCATGGACTGCGACTCGCCGATCGCGCGCAGCATGATCCGGTCGACGCTCTTGTCTCCGCCGGTGGCGTCGAGTTGGCCATAGGCCACACGCGTGCCGTCGGGCGATACCCCCGGGCGACGTTCCGAGCCGGGGTCGGAAGTCAGGGCACGCACGTCGCTGGCGATCCAGCCCGGACCCGCGGATGCGCGTGTCGCAGTGCGTCGCGAAGCCAGCGTGACCGCAACAACGACCGCAACCAGGACGGCGGCCGCCAGCGCCCAGAGCCAGCGTCGCCGATCACCCCTGGCGGCGGCACCCACCGGCTGCACGGGCGCATCGAACAGTTCCGGATCGTTTCCCGCCACGGCGATCACGCCGCCTTGTGCGCCGACCTGCTGCTCGGCGTCGAGCAGGCTGACCGGAGCGAGCAGGCGATAGCCGACCTTCGGAATCGTTTCGATGTATCGCGAAGGCTTGGCGTCGTCGTTGAACGCGCGGCGCAATTCCTTGATCGCCTGGGTCAGCACGTCCGGCGTGGTCACGCGGTCGGCCCAGACGCGGTCGAGCAGCTGGTCGCGCATGACCGTATCGCCGGCGTGGCGCACCAG
>DASSGP010000279.1:0-5968 GCA_035693405.1 Rudaea sp.
CCGGGCCTGGCAAGCGCGCTGACCGACCCGATGTTCGATTCGCTGCACGACGATCCGCGCTGGCTGCCGTTCCTGCGCCGGATCGGCTCCGCGCCCGAGCAGGTCGCGAAGATCGAGTTCAAGGTGACGCTGCCGCAATGAAGAAGTAACAATGACGCGACCTTCGTTCTTCGCCGAGCTCAAGCGCCGCAACGTCTACCGTGCAGCCGTGTTCTATGCGGCCAGCGCCTGGCTGTTGGTGCAGATCGCGACACAGGTTTTTCCATTTTTCCACATTGCAGAATGGGTCGTGCGCTGGATTGTCATCGCGGCGATCATCGGCTTTCCGTTCTGGATCGCGTTCGCCTGGTTCTACGAGTTAACTCCCGAAGGATTGAAGCGCGAAAGCGAGATCGATCCTTCGCATTCGATTGGCGCGCGCAGCGGCAAGAAACTCGATCGATGGATCATCGCGATCATGGCGGCCGCAATCGTGCTGCTGCTGACCAACACATTTGTCTGGCACAAGGGCGCCGGGCTGAACGCGGATGCCGACAGTGCGCCAGTTGCCGAGCACTCGATCGCCGTGCTGCCGTTCGTGAACATGAGCAGCGACAAGGAGCAGGAATATTTCTCCGACGGCATCTCGGAAGAACTGCTGAACCTGCTCGCGAAGATTCCGCAGTTGCAGGTCACGGCACGCACGTCATCGTTCGCATTCAAGGGCAAGGAAATCGGAATCCCCGAGATTGCGCGCACGCTGCACGTTGCGAACGTGCTCGAAGGCTCGGTGCGCAAGGCCGGCAACTCGGTGCGGATCACAGCGCAGTTGATCAAAGCCGGCACCGACACGCACCTGTGGTCGGCGACGTACGACCGCAAGCTCGACGACATCTTCGCGATTCAGGACGAGATCGCAGCGGACGTGGTCAAGCAACTCAAGATCAAGCTGTTTGGCGCAGCGCCGAGGGCGCGCACCACCGATCCCGAGGCATACGCTTTGTATCTGCAGGCCAGGCAGCTCGGCCAGCAATTCACCGCCGAGGCGTTCCAGCAGTCCGACGCGTTATACCGCAGGGCGCTGGCAATCGATCCGCACTATGCCCCGGCGTGGGATTTGCTGTCAGGCAACTTCATCAACGAGGCGGGCCTAGGGCTGCTGTCCAACAAGGAGGGATACGCCCAATCCCGCGAGGCGGTTACGAAGGCGCTCGCGATCGATCCGGAGAACGCGTCGGCCCATTCCGGCCTTGGCTGGATCGCGATGAATGGCGACAACGACCTCGCCGGTGCCGCGCAACACTTCAAGCATGCGCTGGCGCTCGATCCGACGGATCCGGGCGTGCTGCGCGGGAGCGCCCAACTGCTCGTGTGGCTCGGCCGTCTGGACGAGGCGCTAGCGCTCTTGGAGGCGCTCGTGCGCCGCGATCCGGTGAACGCGACAGGGTTCTACAACTTGGGCTTCTGTCAGCGTCGGGCCGGCCGGTTCGACGAGGCGATCGCGTCAGGCCGCACCGTGCTGAGCCTCACCCCAGGCCATGGCGGTGCGCGCTACCTGACTGGCTCCGCCTTGCTGCTCAAGGGCGACGCGAAGAACGCGCTCGTGGAGTTCGAGCAGGAGACCAGCGAGAGCTACAAGATGATCGGCCTGCCGATGGCGTACCACGCGCTGGGGCGCAAGGCCGACTCGGACGCTGCCCTGGCCGCGCTGATCGCGAAGTATGAGAAGGACTGGTCGTACAGCATCGCAAACGTCTACGCCTACCGCGGCGAGTTCGACCAGGCGTTTGAGTGGTACGACAAGGCGGTCGAGTACGGCGACCCCGGCCTCGCCGGCATCGTGACGGTGAACCTGTCGGACAAGATCCACGCCGACCCGCGCTGGCTGCCGTTCCTGCGCAAGATCGGCAAGGCGCCGGAGCAACTGGCGAAGATCGAGTTCAAGGTGACGTTGCCGCAGGTGGAAGCCAGCGCGGCGAGCGGCGGAGCGAATCACTAACCCCTGCGGATCGCGAGCCGCGCAAAAAATAGACGGCCTGATAGCGGAGGCTGGTGGGAGGCTTTTTCGGGTCGGAAGCGGACACGAGCGTCCCTGAATTATGCATTCGGAACGGTGACCCCTGCGTCCCTTGGTTGAAGGATGACGATAACCGAGTCCACGCGACCGCGCTGGAGCGGCACCCACAATTTGCAAGTGCGGTGTCGCTTTCGACTGTCTACGATGCCTATACTTGCCGCTTGGCCGTAATCGTTGCGGACAAGATTTGGAACAGCACACGCGCTCGGAGGGGGAAGCATGTACGCCCAGTTTCTGCGCGGCTCGTCCGGGTGGCGTCTGCTCGCCGCCTTTTCGCTTCTCGCTCATGCATGGGTGCCGCAGATATACGCGGCTACCTCCACCACGGTCGATATTTCCGGATTGCGCGCTCCGGTCGAAATCCTGACCGATCGATGGGGCGTGCCGCATATCTATGCGAAGAACTTCGACGACGCCTTCTTCGCGCAAGGCTTTCAGGCGGCGCGCGACCGTCTTTGGCAGATGGATCTATGGCGCAAGCGCGGGCTGGGCGAGATGGCGAAAGATTTCGGGCCGGCCTACGTCGAAGGCGATCGCATGGCGCGCGCGTTCCTGTTCCGCGGCGACATGTATCGCGAGTGGCTCGCCTACGGCTCCGACTCCAAGCGCGTGGCCGAGGATTTCGTCGCCGGCGTCAACGCCTTCGTCGCGCTCACCAAAGACAGGCCCGAACTGCTCCCGGTCGAATTTCAATTGCTCGGCTACGAGCCTGCCAAGTGGTCGGCCGCGGATGTCGTGCGCATTCGCCATCACGGACTGACGTTGAACTTCCTTTCGGAAATCGATCGTGCAGCTGTGTATTGCGTGGGCGGTAAGAATGGCGAGCGCATCGACTGGCTGCGCCGCGAGCTCACCCCGCCGATCCAGCCGGTCGTGCCGGAAGGGCTCGACGTGTGCGCGATGCCCGTCGCCGAGCTCAAGCGTGCGTACGCGCTGGCGACGGCCAGCCCCCAGTTCTCGAAGGACACGCTCAAGATGACAAGCGTGATGCCGCCGTTGGATACGCTGTATGCCGTGCACGACGATGCCCAGGCTTTCGGCAGCAACAGCTGGACGATCGCGCCGGGCAAGACGACCACAGGCCGGCCGATCCTCGCGAACGATCCGCATCGCGCCCATGGCGCACCGAGCCTGCGCTACATCAGCCACATCGTCGCGCCGGAATTCAACGTGATCGGCGCGGGCGAGCCTTTTCTGCCCGGCATCTCGATCGGCCACAACGGAACGATCGCGTTCGGGCTGACACGGTTTTACATGGACCAGGAGGATCTCTACGTCTACGAACTCAATCCGCAGAATGCCGACGAGTACAAGTACCAAGGCCGCTGGGAGCCAGTGACGACGGCAACCGAGGTCCTGCAGATCAAGGGCGAGCCACCGCGCACGGTTACGCTCAAATTCACCCGCCACGGACCGCTGTTGCACGTCGACGCCACGAACCATCGCGCTTATGCGTTGCGTGCCGCGTGGCTCGAGGTCGGCATGGCCCCGTATTTCGGCTCGATGGATTACATGCGCGCGCAGAACTGGGATCAGTTTCGTGCGGCCATGAATCGCTGGGGCGCGCCCGGCGAGAATCAGGTCTACGCCGACAAATCGGGCAACATCGGCTGGATTCCTGGCGGCTTGACGCCGATCCGACCAAACTGGGATGGCTTGTTCCCGGTGCCAGGCGACGGTCGCTTCGAATGGGCCGGCTTCCGCGACATGGATGAGCTGCCGTCGGAATTCAATCCCGCGCGGGGCTATGTCGTCACGGCCAACGAGAACAACATCCCGCCGGATCATCCTGCGGCGAAAAAAGGCGTCGGCTACGAGTGGACCGATAAGGCACGTTCGCAGCGCCTGAAGGCCATTTTCGTGTCCAAGCCACGCTTTTCGCTGGACGACTCGCTTCGCATGCAGACCGATACGGTGTCGGTGCATGCACAACGTATCGTGAAGCTCGTGCAAGGCATGCGCGAGGATATCGCCGGCACCGATGTCCGGCTCGCGCAAGCATTGCAAGTGCTGCGCGCCTGGGACGGTAACGAAAGTCGCGACAGCGCGCCCGCGGCGATCTTCGAAGTGTGGTTCAGCAAACATTTGCGCAACGCCGTGCTCACGCAGGCTCTGGGCGATGCCGGCGCGAAGCTCACCGAACCCGGGGACGCGTCGCGCGTGATCATGTTGCTCGAAGAGCGGGGCAAGTGGATGACCGCGGAGCAGCGCGACGCGGTGATGATCGCCTCGCTCAAGACTGCGCTCGACGAAATTGCCGGCAAGCTTGGTGACGACATGCGCGCATGGCGCTGGGACGCGCTGCATTACGCGCTGTTCGAACATCCGCTGCAAGCGGTCGTTGACCCCGTGCTGAAGGACAAGCTGACCGTGTCGCGTTGGCCGATTGGCGGGTCGTCGTTCACGCCAATGGCGACGGGCTATCGAACGACGGATTTCGCGCTCACGGCGGGCGCGTCGTTCCGGATGGTGCTCGACGTCGGCCAGTGGGATGCATCCCGAGTCGTGAACGCCCCCGGCGAATCGGGCAATCCCGAAAGTCCGCATTATCGCGATCTGGCGCCCCTATGGGCTGACGGCAAGTACTTCCCGTTGTTGTACACGCGCGCAGCGATCGAGAAGGCGACCGAGTCGCGGATCGTGTTGCAGCCGAAGAATTGAAAGCGTAGACGACGTGAGATGTCAGCGCTTCTTGCAGCGAAAAAAATAAGCTGCTCCAGAGCGGACACGCGCGAGAGTCTCCTTCGGGTTGCGGATTCAACCGATCGACGCAACAGTTAGGCGATATCGTTCGGCTGGTGTTTCGTAGCTTAGTGTTTTTCTGGGGCGTTCGTTCAAGCGTCTGGCCACTGCATTGAGCTTGGCTTGCGAGAAGGCGGAAAGGTCCATCCCCTTGGGAAAGTACTGCCGCAATAACCCGTTCGTATTTTCATTGGACCCGCGTTGCCAAGGATTCTGTGGATCGCAGAAGTAGACCTTGATGTCGAGCATTTGCGGCGCACACGAGCCATGCGCCGTTCGCGCCACCACACGCAGAAGACTGACGATCACGCCAGAATCACCGGCACCGTCTCGATCAGCGAGCGTCCAGCCACGGTTGAAGACCGGGCTGTGCCCGGTCACTGGGAGGGTGACCTACTGTTCGGAAGCAAGAACAGCCAGATCGCCACCCTCGTCGAACGTCAGACACGTTACGTGATGCTGGTGAGGGTCGGCGGCAAGGATACCCGGACGGCGGTCGCCAAGGTGAAGCGTTTATGGTCGGCCATCTCCACGCCCCGGTCCCAGGTCAGGGATTTGTAGAGTTCCTGAGGTAACCGGCGAGCACTCTTGATCAACGCATTGATGACCGCCTGCCGATGGCGTACCACGCACTAGGGCGCAAGGCGGACTCGGACGCTGCGCTGGCCGCGCTGATCGCGAAGTGGGAGAACGAGTCGTCCTACAACATCGCCTACGTCTACGCCTACCGCGGCGAGGCGGACAAGGCGTTCGAGTGGCTGGACAAGGCGGTCGAGTACCGCGACACCGGCCTCAGCTGGGTCGTGACGGATAACTGGTTCGACAAGATCCACGCCGACCCGCGCTGGCTGCCGTTCCTGCGCAAGCTCGGCAAGGCGCCGGAGCAACTGGCGAAGATTGAGTTCAAGGTGACGCTGCCGCAGGCAGACGGCAACACGGCGAGCGGTCAAGCGGAACACTAACTGGGGCGGATCGCGAGCCGCGAAAAAATAGACGGCTCAATAGCGGACGTTGGCGGGCGGCAGAAAGGGGTCGGAATCGGACATTCAGAGCGGAGCAGTTGTGCCCAAGATCCTTCTCCGGTTTGGCGGTGCGGCGGCGCGGCTGAGAGTTTCCGAAACAGTGGTCAGAGTGGAGTTCCCGGGTTTCGGTCCACGACAGCACGATCGC
>DASSGP010000280.1:0-5909 GCA_035693405.1 Rudaea sp.
GGCGTGCTGCTGATCCCGGTGTTCTACGTGTTCGTGCGGCGCCTGCTCGGCGACAAGCTCGAGGGAGCCGAGGAAACGCTGGCGGCGACGCGGAATCCGAGCGCGCAGGAGTGAGCCAGGGGCTAGGGACTAGGGACTAGGGAGAGCGCTTCAGACTACGCGCTCTTCGCTAGCCCCTAGTCCCTAGCCCCTAGCCCCTCAATTACAATAAGCGGTACCAAGCCGGCCGACGCTGTCGGCGCACACACCGAACGGGAGATTCCCCAATGTCCGAACCCACCCTCACGCCGCCCAGCGGCGGCGCCAAGATCACGATCGCGAACGGCAGGCTCACGGTGCCGAACAATCCGATCGTCCCGTTCATCGAAGGCGACGGCACCGGCCGCGACATCTGGCGTGCCTCGGTGCGCGTGTTCGACGCCGCGGTGGAAAAAGTATACAAAGGCCAGCGCAAGATCCATTGGATGGAGGTCTATGCCGGCGAAAAATCGTTCAAGCAGTTCAACTCCTGGCTGCCGGATTCGACCGTCGCCGCCTGCCGCGACTATCTGGTTTCGATCAAGGGGCCGCTGACCACGCCGATCGGCGGTGGCATCCGCTCGCTCAACGTCGCGCTGCGCCAGATGCTCGACCTGTACGTCTGCCTGCGCCCGGTGCGCTGGTTCAAGGGCGTGCCTTCGCCGGTCAAACATCCGGAAAAGGTCGAAATGGTGATCTTCCGCGAGAATTGCGAGGACATCTACGCCGGCATCGAATTCGAGCAGGGCACCGACGCGAACAAGAAGTTTCTCGATTTGTTCAAGGCGAACTTCCCGAAGGAATACGCCAAGATCCGTTTCCCCGAATCCTCGGGCATCGGCATCAAGCCGGTGTCGAAGGACGGCTCCGAGCGTCTGATCCGCTCGGCGATCGAGTACGCGGTCGCCAATGGGCGCAAGTCCGTGACGATCGTGCACAAGGGCAACATCATGAAGTTCACCGAAGGCGCGTTCCGCAACTGGGGCTACGCCCTGGCCGAGCGCGAGTTCGGCGACAAGGTCTACACCTGGGAGCAGTGGGAGAAGACCAAGGCCGCCAGCGGTGAAGCCGCCGCGAACGCCGAACAGAAAGCCGCATTGGCGACTGGCCGGATCCTGATCAAGGACGCAATCGCCGACATCACGCTGCAGCAGGTGCTGACGCGGCCGGAAGAATTCGACGTGATCGCCACGCTGAACCTCAATGGCGACTACCTGTCCGACGCGCTGGCTGCACAGGTCGGCGGCATCGGCATCGCACCGGGCGGCAACATCAATTACCTGACCGGCCACGCCGTGTTCGAGGCCACGCATGGCACTGCGCCGAAGTACGCCGATCTGGACAAGGTCAATCCCGGTTCGGTGATCCTGTCCGGCGAGATGATGCTGCGCTACATGGGCTGGACCGAAGCCGCCGACGCACTGATCCGCGCCATGGACACGGCGATCGGCAACAAGCTCGTGACCTACGATTTCGCGCGCCTGATGGAGGGTGCGAAGGAAGTCAAATGCTCGGAATTCGCCGACGAGTTGATCAAGGCGATCTGATCGCGCCGCTAGAAGCGAAGGGACTCAGCGACGAGCGACGCGAAGACCACGAAAAACGCGAAGCGCACAAGAATTGGCAAGAACGCTTTCATTGTCCGATCCGGCACGGCAACGGCAAGAGGCCGGCGCGACGGCGCAGGAGGGAACCATGAGAGCGGAAGACTCAACCAATGCCGCTCCCGGCCATCCATGGCCGCCGCGGCACTCGGACTCCTGTCCATCGAAGGACACGAAGAACACGAAGAGAGCGAAAAAACCAAATGTAACGTTTCTCAACGTGTTCCCTGGTATTGCTCGCGAGCAGCCCTGAGGGGGAGGCACAAGGCATAACGCTCGACGAGACAAACCGGGAATTGCCACTTTCTTCGTGTTCTGCGTGTCCTCAGTGATTCGAGTCGTTCTCTAGGTCCCTGCAATACGCTGCCGGGTTCACCGATAGGCCGCGATTTGCGCATGTGGCGGGCGGCGCACCGTATCGTTCGGGCAGGTACGCTGAGCATTCGCCTTGGTTACCGACTCGGCCTGGGCGCGCGCGACATCGGCGCTCAGATAGCCGCCATTGAACAACTGGCCATGTGCCAGCTGCTGCAGGTTTTTCCAGAAAGTAGTCATGTCTAGATCCTCTGCGTTTTGATTGACGCACAAGATAGACTTGTACCGGCGGGCAAAAAAGCGATACTTTTGCAACCCAAAGTTGAATTCCATTCAACACGGATGCAAGCCCGATGAGCCGCCCGCCGTTGCACGCCTTGCAGGCCTTCGTTGCGATCGCTCGGACCCGGAACCTGACGCGCGCGGCGACGCAGCTGAACCTCACGGTCAGTGCGTTGAGTCACCAGATGCGTGCGCTCGAAGAGCGCATGAACCAGCGCCTGCTGTTGCGCGGCCCGCGTGGCGTCACGCTGACGCCGCAGGGCGAACGCCTGCTCGAGGACATCGCGCCGCATGTCGAAGGCATCGAGCGCGTGTTCACGCGCTTGCGCGAACGCAATGCCGACGCGTTGACGATCAGCGCATTGCCGTCGTTTTCGTCTAGCTGGCTGATGCCGCGCCTACCAGGCTTCATGGCGCAGCATCCGGGCCTCGAGTTCAACCTGCAGACCGGCGTCGCGCTGGTCGACTTCGAGCGCGAGCCGGTCGATGCGGCGATGCGTCTGGGCGGCGGCCAGTGGCCGGGCCTGACGGCCGAGCATCTGTTCGACGAATGGATCGTGCCGATGGCGAGCCCAAAGCTGCTCGGCCGCCGGCGCCGGCCGAAGCCCGACGAGATGGGCAACTGGCCACTGATCGGCGAGTCCGACGACGACAACCGGCGCTGGCGCCGCTGGTTTGCCCAGTTCGGCGGTACGCTGCCGAAGCGCTATGCCGCGAGCTTCACCGATGCCGAACTGCTGCACAAGGCGGCGGCCGAGGGCATCGGCATCGTGCTTGGCCGGCTGATCCTGGCCAAGCCGCTGATCGACAACGGCAGCCTCGTCGTGTTGACCGACCAGCGCATGCCGGCCGACTACAGCCACTATCTCGTCTATCCCCAGCGCTCGGCCAATCACCCGCCGCTGCTCGCGTTCCGAGCCTGGCTGCTTCCTGAGATCCGCAAGTATGTGAGCGCCGAGAAGCAGCGCGGGCGCAGGTCATCGCGTTAGACTGCCGGCATGAATGCCGCGACGACACCCGCGCGCACCGAAATCGACCGCGCCCTCGTCGACGTCTGCGCGCGCGAACTGCGCGCCGGCTTTGCCGACTACCACGCGCGCTTTTCGGCGATCACGAAGCGCGCCCAACGGCGTTTCGAGACACGCGATTGGGAAGGCGCGCAGAACGACACGAGCGAGCGCATCAAGCTGTACGACGACTGCATCGGCGAAATGGTCGACCGCATCGAACGCATGCTCGGCGCGCCGCCGACCGATCGGACGTTCTGGGGCGCGGTGCGCGACACCTACGCGGCCACGATTGCCGGATTGCTCGACCAGGAGTTGTACAAGACCTGGTTCAACACGCTGGCGCGGCGCTTCTTCCGCATTCGCGGTGTCGATGCGCAGATCGAATTCGTCGCCCTCGATATCGATCCGACCGACAGCATCACGCACCCGGTCGCGCGCCACAGCTACGCCGTGTGGGGCAACTTGCCACGCATCTGCCAGAAGATCCTCGACGACCACAAGTTCGCCGCGCCCTACGCGCACGCCGGCCTGTGCGCGATGCGCATCGCCGACACGCTGTCGCGCCGACTCGCCAGCTGGGGCGAGGAGGCCGTGCGCGCGGTCGAGCTGCTCGAAACCGTGTTCTATCGCGAGCGCCGCGCCTACCTCGTCGGCCGCGTGTTCGGCGTCGAGCAGATCGCGCCACTGGTCATCGCGCTCGTGCACGACGCCGACGGCATCCGCGCCGATGCGGTGCTGCTCGAGCGCGAGAACGTCGCGCAGATCTTCGGCTACACGCGCAGCTACCTGCACGCCGACCTGGCCACGGTCGGCGATGCGATCGTGTTCCTGCACACGCTGCTGCCGAACAAGCCGGTCGATGAAATCTATACCGTGCTCGGCCGCGCCAAGCAGGGCAAGACCGAGCGCTACCGGCACTTCTTCCGTCATCTCGCCGCCGATCCGGACGAGCAGTTCGTGCATGCCGACGGCGTGCGCGGCATGGTCATGCTCGTGTTCACGCTGCCGACCTACCCGCTCGTGTTCAAGCTGATCCGCGACCGCTTCGCGTTTCCGAAAGACGCTGTGCGCGAGGAAGTCATGGCGAAGTACCGCCTCGTGTTCCACCACGACCGCGCCGGCCGCCTGATCGATGCGCAGGAATTCCGCTTCCTGCGCTTTCCGCGCTGGCGTTTTTGCAAGGCGCTGCTCGACGAACTGCTCGGCGAATGCCACGAGAGCGCCTACGCTGACGGCGACGACATCGTCATCGCGCATTGCTACATCGAACGCCGCCTGCGCCCGCTCGACCTGTACGTGCGCGAAAACGAACCGGACCCTGCGCTGCGCGCGATCATCGACTACGGCCAGGCGATCAAGGACCTGGCGCGCAACAACATTTTCCCGGGCGACCTGCTGTTCAAGAACTTCGGCCTCACCCGCCATAGGCGCGCGATCTTCTACGACTACGACGAGTTGTGCCTGGTCACCGACTGCCGTTTCCGCGAGTTGCCCGACGACGACGAAACAACGCCGGGACTCGACACGTTTTACGTAGGCCCGCACGACGTCTTCCCGGAACAGTTCCCGCGCTTCCTTGGCGTCGAACCCGAGCAGCGCGACGCGCTGATCCGTGTGCACGGCGAGATTTTCAGCGTGCGCTGGTGGCTCGACCTGCAGCAGCGCCTGCGCGCCGGCGATGCACCGGACGTGCCGCCGTATCCGGATGCGTTGCGCCTGCCGGCGCAACCCGGCAGCGTCGGCTGGCAGCCGCGCTATACTGGTACGACCTGATTCAAATTCACGTCGTCCATCCCGGCGCGGCCACCACGCGTCCGTACCCATTCGCTCGCATCCACTTAAGAAGGCAGGAGCACATGAACAAGGTCACGATTGCCACCGCACTCACCCTGATTCTCGCCGGTTGCGGCAGCGATGCGCCGCCGGCGGCACCGGCAGCGCCAACGGCTGCTGCCACGCCCGCCCCCGCCGCGAAGCCCGCGGCCGACCAGCCGGCGCAACCGCCGCCGCCGGTCAGCGCCGACCAGATGTTCGGACAGAAGCTCGACCAGATGCTCGCCGGCGACTGGCGTTCGGACAAGAACAAGGCGCGCGACCAGTACCGTCATCCGAAGCAGACGCTCGAGTTCTTCGGCGTGAAGTCCGGAACGACGCTGATCGAACTCACGCCGGGCGGCGGCTGGTACGCGGAAATCCTCGCGCCGCTGTTCAAGGGCAGCGGCAATTACATCGCGGCAATCGTCACGCCGAAGAAGAAGGAAGGCGAAGACGCGCAGGACATGGATGCGCTGAGCAAGAAGTTCGCCGGCGATCCGGCGCACTTCAACGAGGCCAAGGTCGTGCAGTTCGACCTCAAGGCACCGACCTTCGGCGCGCCGGCTTCGGCCGACACGGTCGTGACGTTCCGCAACGTGCACAACTGGGTCATGGCCGACGCGGCTCCCGGCATGTTCAAGGCCTGCTTCGACGTGCTCAAGCCGGGCGGCGTGCTCGGCGTCGTCGACCATCGCGCCGCGGCCGGCGCCGATCTGGAGAAGATCAAGAAGTCCGGCTATCTGCCCGAGGACTACGTGATCAAGCTTGCGACCGATGCCGGATTCAAGCTTGACGCCAAGAGCGAAGTCAACGCCAACCCGAAGGACACCAAGGACTATCCCGAGGGCGTGTGGACGCTGCCGCC
>DASSGP010000281.1:0-4964 GCA_035693405.1 Rudaea sp.
TCCCGCATCCGCGCATCGCGCTGCGCAAGCAGCACGGTCCGGTGACGCGAAAGGATATGCTCCCGAGTGGCGGCGCGATTCAGCGCTTCAACACGTTTCTGGCGATGAAGATCACCGGCGCGGTAGGCACGATGTGGTGTGCCTACCTGTTCGCGCTGCTGGCTCTGCTCAGCCTGCCGGACGCGATCAACGGCGGCAAGGCCGCGCTGATCGCCTGGATCGCGCAGACGTTCCTGCAGCTCGTGCTGCTGTCGATCATCATCGTCGGCCAGAAGGTCGAAGGCGCCGCGTCGGACAAGCGGTCCGCCGACACCTACAGCGACGCAGAAGCGATCCTGCATGAAGCGATACAGATCCAGGAGCATCTGGCGGCACAGGACAAGGTGTTGACTGACCTGATCGAAAAACTGAAGCAGCCTGGTACGGCGTGATCCATCGCGCGTGCGCGGCGCGCGCACGGCGGCGGCTCAGCGCAGACTGACCGTCTGCCCTTTCCACGCCGGGTCCTGCCAACGGTAAAACACGCTCAGGGCCTGCGGATTGTCGACGCGCTTGCGCACTGCAAGCGTTTCCAGGTCGAGCACTTCGAAGCTGCGCGTGAACTTGCCGGCGCTGCGCACTTCGCGCGCTGCCAGCATTTGTCCGCCGCCCGGAACCCAGCCGGCAAATTCGATGTAACCCAGTTCGGGGGCATCGTCGCCCGGCGGCACGACGTCGACGCGCCAGCCGTCGCCGGCAAGGTGGAACAGCCACAACTCGCGCCAGCTTTCGAGCGGCTGTACGGCGAGTGCGAGCGCGCTGCCGTAAGGATTCGACTTGGCCGAATTCGCCCACACCGTTCCGAACGTGCAGCGCTGCAGCAGCGGATGGACGAGGTCGCGCTTGCGGTCGAGCAGTTTGATGCAGGTTTCGCCCGGCTGACCGGGGCTCGTCATGATCGCCAGCCCCGCCGGCGGCATTGCCTGCGCAGGTTCGGCACCCCAACGCGATGCGCCGACGCGCATCGCCGCATCGTTGTACGCGCCGAGATCGTCGTCGGCGAGTTCGAGTTTATTGATGCCGGTAAGTTCCTGCACGGCGAGATTCGCCGCTTCTTGTGCAGACTCGCCGTGGCGCGTGCGTTCGAACGCGATGCTCGCCCACACGGCAGCGCTGCGCATGCGCAAGCGGTTTTTCAGGTACTCCGGCAGGTTCGCGCGCGGCACGCGATCGAGCACTTCGGCGCGCCAGGCATCGAACGACGCGCGCTCGACCGGCGTGATCGCAGGATCGATGCACTCCTGGCGCGTTAGTCCGAGCGCGGCGCGCGCCTTCTCCTGGTCCGTCGATTTCAGCGCGAGCACGCGGCGGAAAGCTTCGCCGTCATAGCAAAGTTGCATGCGTCCTTCGTGCTCGAAGCTGCGGATGCTGACGCCGTACCCGGCAACGACTTCGAGATGCGCCGCAATGGCGGGCTCGTTCGCCTTGTTGCGGCTCGTCGACGCGCGGCGCGAGAGGCGATCGGCCATCGTGCCGAGCGCATCGAACGGTTCGGCGCCAATCGCGTTTGCCGGCGCGGCCTTCAGATAGGCCGCTGCATAACCGATGCCGAGCGCCTCGGCACCGGAGGTGTCGCGCAGAAAGCGCACGACCGCGAGCAGGTCCGGTGCATTTTCCGGCTGCAATGACAACACGCGCACTTGCGCGGCGCGCACGAACCCGGCGCGCTCGCGGCGATGATCATAGACTTGCAGATAATCCAGGCGACGACCACGCACCTCGAGCGCATCGCCCTGCCACAGCACCGCCTGCTGCTGCGCGGAGTCCTTCGCCGCGGCGCGCAGCGGCGTGGAGTCCTGGACGACGATAGCGGTAGCCGGTTCGTTCGCGCTCGCTAATTGTGCTGTAGCGACACTGATGATCAGCCCAAGAAGAGCTGCAAATTTCGTGTTGATCGGTATCGAGAATGATCGCTTCTCCCGCTGGCGAGAGAAGGTGACGCCGGTGTTGCGTTCCGCGAATAACTTTGCACGGTCACAAATCGCTTTTAAGCCCCTCGCCCTTGATGGGGGAGGGGTTGGGGAGAGGGTGACGCCTGCGTAGCAGGCGCCTGCGGCGCCTCCCACTCTCCCGCCGCGCTGCGCGCGTCGACCTCTCCCACAAGGGGAGAGGTGAACGAAACCAAAGCAACGTGGGAGTTTCACTGCGCATCCTCCTCACTGTCCGCGGCATTGCCGGTCTTCGTCGACTGCGCAACTCGCGGCTGCGCACCGCCGACGAGCGCAGCGCCGATGAAACCGCCGCTGGCCGGCGGTGGCGCGATGATCACGGAGATCTTGTCGGACAGCTTGTCGGCCAGCGTCTTCTGGATCAGCAGCGGGTGCTTGGTAATCAACTGACCGTCGCGTTCGAGTTGCGCGCTCGTGACCTTGCCAATCTGGTCGAGTCGATAGCTCTCGGCGTCGGCCAGCTTGCGGCGCGAATCAGCCTCGCCCGCTGCCTCGATGCGGCGCGCTTCGGCGGTACCCTCGGCGACTTTGATGCGCGAACCCTTGTCTGCCTCGGCTTCGAGCTTGCGCTGCTCGATCTGCTTCTGCTTGAACGGCAGCACGTGTTTCATCGCTTCTTCCTGCGCCTTGGCCGCGATGATCTGTTCGTTCGCCGTGGCTTCTGCTGCCTTCTCGCGCCGCACCTTGTCGGCGTCGGCCTGCAGTTCGGCTTCGCGCACCTGTTTTTCCTTGAGCTGCAGCGTGTACTGCATCTTTTCCGTTTCGAGTTCGACCGCGAGCAGCTTGTCCATGCCGGCGCGATAGTCCGCGGGAAGGTCGACGTTGCCCATCATCACGCTGCGCAGCACGATGCCGTCGGTCGCCAGCAGCGGCTTGAGTTCGGCCTCGATGACGTCCTGCAATTCCTGGCGCTTGGTCGAGAAGATCTCGCGCACCGTGTAGCGCGTGAACACCTTGTAGATGATGCCCTGCACGAGCGGCTCGACGACTTCGCCGCTCACGTCGGCCGGCAGGTTTTTCGAGATCGCCGCGAGCTTGGCCGGATCGAGCGCGTAGCGAATCGTCAGGTCGACGCCGAGCGACAGGCCCTCGGCCGACTGGAACGGCGCCGGACCGTCCGCCTTGCTGCTGCGCCCAGGGTGATACATCTGGTCCTGCAACGAGTACAGGCGCAGCTCGTGCAGCCCGGGGATCACGAGTATCGCGCCTTCGCCGCTTTGCGTCGTTGCGCCGGTGAAGCGATTCAGGCGGATGCCGACCTCGCCACGCTCGATGTTGCCGATTGGCGGATGCTTCGCCAGCTCGTAGCCGCCGAGCGCTAGCGCGGCGACGAGCAAGGTAGTCTTTTTGAATGCGACGCGCGCGATGCGCGTCAGTTGCGACTTGATCGACTGGATGCTACTGGAATGGTCAGACATTGCATGGCCCCCAAGGCAGATCGGATGATCGGCGCGCCGGGGTAGCCGGCGCGCGCGAGACAGGTCACTACAGACGCAGGGCGCTGCATGCGGGCGATCGTGTGGCGGGACAGTTTCATGCGGGTTCTTGCGTCGCGCGATGGATTTTTCGCGCACTGCCATGACAGCACCGGCAACAGCCGGGATACGGCCGTGGATGCGGCGGATTGACGCTGAGTTGTGGCGGATTGAGGGCCGAGGGCTGAGGGCCGAAGGTCAAGAGCGGTGTGGGCGCTTCGCTCTGGACTTTTTTGGCCCTCAGCCCTCAGCCCTGTCGTAGTATTAGCATCATCAGGAAAGTTCGCCGCGAACGACGCTCAAACCCACCGGGAGCCGGCATGCTGTTTCTGCCGTACAAACTCGACGTCAGCCTGTATCGGCTACCCTTGCTGACGATCCTGGTTTGCCTGGTCTGCCTGACCACCTTCCTGTCGCAGATGAGATCCGGCGCGACGTTCGAAGGCAACCTGCGTAACTACTGCACGCGGGATCTCGACACGAACCTGCATGCGATGCTCGACAGCATCGAGGAGAGCGGCGTCGGCACCGGCTGCGAGAACGTGTTCATGGCGATCCGCCAGTCGCATGATCGCGACGCGACGATCTCGGAGCTCGCGAATTCGGTGCGCAACCTGGATTTCTATCGCGACAAGGCGGCTGACCTGAAGTACAAGCAGGACACGATCACGAGCGCATACGCGGATTTCGAAGCGCTGGTGCCAAAGGCGCTGACCGAGAAGATCGCGTACCGCCCCGATCAGTTCAACGTCGTGACGATGATCACGTCGACGTTCGCGCATGCCAGCTGGGACCACCTGCTCGGCAACCTGTTCTTCTTCTTCATCTTCGCCTCATGCGTGGAATGCGTGCTCGGCCCGCTGCATTTCTCGCTGAGCTTCATCGTCATGGCCATCGCCACGAGCCTGGCCTACAGCTACAGTGCATCGGCCGCCGAGGGTTTGCCGGCCGTAGGTCTATCCGGCGTGGCGATGGGCATGATGGCACTGCTGACCACGCTGCTGCCGCACGCGCGCATCTGGTGTTTCTTCTGGTTCCTGTTCTGGGTGCGCTGGTTCACGCTCCCGGTGCTCGTGATCGTCGCCTGGCAGGTTGGCTGGAACTTGTACGACCTGCATCATCATGATGCGTCGTCGCACATCAACTACATGGCGCACGTCAGCGGCGCGATCACGGGCTTCGTGCTCGGCATGCTCTACCGCATGTTTGCGCAGCAGCGGCTCAGCGAAATGACGGTCGAAGTCGGCAGTTGACGACGTAGGGTGGGCCTTGGCCCACCCCTGTTCGCTTTTGCGCCGAAGGAAAAACGGTGGGCCAAGGCCCACCCTACCGCGGCGACGACAGCTCGACGTGAAACACGAACGGCATTGCACACGGCTGGCCGTGGCAGATGCCTGGCTTGTACTTCTCCCGCTGCAGGGCGATCGCGGCGACGCGTGCGATGGCCGGATTCGGCGAATGCACCGTCGTCACGGTGGTCGCATCACCGCTGCTGCTGACG
>DASSGP010000282.1:0-3640 GCA_035693405.1 Rudaea sp.
ATCCCGGTGAAGCTGTATTCGGCGACCGAGGCGAGCCAGCACATTTCGTTCAATCTGCTGCACAGCACCTGCGGATCGCGCTTGCGCCAGCAGTATTTCTGCGTCAAGGAAGACGTGCCGGTCGGGCGCGACGAAATGGTCAAGGGTTATGAATTCGCCAAGGATCAGTACGTCATGTTCTCGCCCGAGGAGCTCAAGGCACTCGAAGAAGTCGGGACACATGCGGCTGACATCACCGAATTCGTTCCAATCGCCGCGATCGATCCGGTCTACTTCGACAAGGCCTACTACCTTGCGCCCGACAAGGGCGGCGCCAAGCCGTATGCATTGTTCGCCAGGGCGCTGCGTGAATCCAAGCGCTGTGCACTCGGGCGCTGGGCCGCGCGCGGCAAGGAATACATCGTCATGATCCGCCCGGTCGAAGACGGCCTGGTGATGCAGCAGCTGTTGTACGCGGTCGAAGTGCGTTCGATCAAGGAGATCGACATCCCCGCCATGGACGTCAAGGAAGCCGAGCTGAAACTTGCACGCCAGCTGATCGAGCAGCAGTCGAGCGACAAGTTCGACCCGACCGAATACAAGGACGACGTCAGCGCGCGCGTCCAGGCCGCGATCCAGAAGAAAGTCGAGGGTCAGGAAATCACCGTGTCCGAAGCGCCCGAGGGCGGCGCGCAGATCATCGATCTCATGGAAGCGCTGCGCGCAAGTCTGGAAAAGAAGGGCGGCGCGCCGGCCAAGACAGCGAGCAAGCCGCAAGCGCCAGCGCGCAAGCCGGCCAAGCGCGCACAACCTGCCGCACCCGCGGTGCGCAAGAGTGCAAAGAAATAGCCGCCGTAATCGAAGCGAGGATGATGCACCAGTACGGCGTCCATGACGTCGAAAAGCTGCTTGGCCTGCCGCGCAGCACGATCCGCGCGCTGATCGCAGCGGGATTCGTATCACCGGCGCGCGGGCCGCGCAACTCGCTGCTGTTTTCGTTCCAGGATCTCATCGTGCTACGCACGGCGCAGGCGCTGGCCAGCGCCAACGTGCCGCATCGGCGCATCACCAAATCGCTGAAGGAGCTGCGACGCCACCTTCCCGACGAGATGCCACTGTCGGGCCTGCGCATCGGCGCCATCGCCGATCGCGTCGTGGTCAGCGAAGGCGGCAAGCACTGGCAGGCCGAATCCGGCCAATACCTCCTGGCATTCGAAGGAGATCCGGTAGAAGGGTCGCTTAGCGTCATCGACCGCACGCAGGCGCCCTCGGCTCTCGACGACAACTGGTTCGACAAGGCCGTCGCGTTCGAGCGCAACGACACGGAGGCGGCCGTGCGCGCCTACGAGCAGGCGATCGAAGCCGATCCGGGTCACCTCGATGCGCGCATCAACCTCGGGCGATTGCTGCACGAAAGCGGAAAGCTTGCGCGAGCCGAGCAGGTCTACCGCGATGCGATCAACGCATCCGGCGCGGATCCGCTGCTGCTGTTCAATCTTGGCGTGTTGCTCGAAGACATGGACCGCAAGTCCGAGGCCGTAATGGCCTACGAAGCGGCAGTGCGTGCCGATCCGGACCTCGCCGACGGACACTACAATCTGGCGCAGCTGTTCGTGCAGCTCGAAAAACCGCAGGAAGCGTTGCGCCACATGTCGCAGTACCGCCGTCTCGTCGGTGGTCGGAAGACGTGAGTGTGAACACGTTCGCTAGCGGCTGAAAGCGCTTCATTGCATCATTCGGTTTTTCGCGTCTCAGCAAGAACCGAAGGTCCGACATGCGAATCCTGGTAACCGGCAGCAGCGGCCACCTCGGCGAAGCATTGATACGCACGCTGCGCGAATCGGAGCACGAGCCGGTCGGCCTGGACATTCTCGCATCGCCGTTCACCGGCCACGTCGGCTCGATCGCCGATCGCAACGTCGTGCGCCGCTGCATGCAGGGTGTCGACGCCGTGCTGCATGCCGCAACCTTGCACAAGCCGCACGTCGCGACGCACAGCCGCCAGGATTTCGTCGACACGAACATCACCGGCACGCTGAACCTGCTTGAAGAAGCTGCCGCCGCCGGCGTGCGCGCATTCGTATACACCAGCACGACGAGCACGTTCGGACGCGCGCTGACGCCGCCGGAAGGACAGCCGGCAGCGTGGATTACGGAAGACGTGACACCGGTTCCAAAAAACATCTATGGCGTCACCAAAGTTGCCGCCGAGGATCTGTGCGAACTGTTCGCGCGCAAGCTGCGCTTGCCGTGCATCGTGCTGCGCACGTCGCGCTTCTTTCCGGAAGAGGACGATCACAAGGCCAGGCGTGAGAGCTTTGCCGACGCGAACATGAAGGCGAACGAATTCCTCTATCGTCGCGTCGACGTCGCGGATATTGTCGACGCACACCTTCTTGCGATCGAGAACGCTCCGGCGCTGGGTTTGGCGAAATACATCATCTCGGCGACGACCCCGTTCACGCGCGCCGATCTCGCCGAACTGCGCATCAACGCTCCGGCCGTCGTGGCCCGTCACGCGCCGGCGTATGCCGCCGAATATGCGCGGCGCGGCTGGACGATGTTTCCGCACATCGAGCGCGTGTACGACAACGCGCGCGCGCGCGCCGAACTCGGCTGGCGCCCGCGCTACGACTTTGCCCACGTGGTCGAATGTCTTCGTGCCAACGAAGATTTCACCAGTCCGCTGGCCCGCGCCGTCGGTTCAAAGGGCTATCACGCGCAGAAGTTCGTCGACGGCCCGTTCCCCGTGGAATAGCGGGGGTCGCACGTGGGCATGCAATCGCGGTCCGCATGACGTTCTGACCGCATTCGAGCGGCGAAAGGCCGACGTCAGTAGCGCTTCGCCCGTGGTTTCGTGCCTGTCGATCGTACGGGCCGAGCCGAGGTCAAGCCTGCCTTTCGGCCAAGCAAACAAGCATTTCCCGCGTGCAATTGACCTGGCTCAAAACAGACCGGTCATGGATTGCGAGCCTTGGCAGGCTGGCACTGATGGCCAGTAACGCTTAAAGTGCAGGGCGGGATCGCGCGCGCCTGGGTTGAGATTCCGCTTGGCGTCGCCGCCTCAGTGCCGTACATTTCGCATTCCCGTCTGTCCCACACCATAGGAAAAGTCCATGGCAACCAAGAAAGCCGCAAAGAAAGCTGCAAAGCCCTCCGCACCGAAAGTCGTCAAGGCACCCCTGGGCAAGTCCGGACTGGTCGAGTACATCACGACCGCTTCGAACGTGATGGCCAAGGACGTCCGCTCCGTCCTCGCCGCGCTCGAAGGCGCCGTCGTGGGTTCGGTCAACAAGAATGGTGCGCGCACGTTTACGCTGCCGGGTCTGCTGAAGATCACCGTCGCCTCGATTCCCGCCAAGCCGAAGCGCAAGGGCATCAACCCGTTCACGAAGCAGGAACAGTGGTTCGCCGCCAAGCCGGCCAGCGTCCGCGTCAAGGTGCGCCCGCTGAAGAAGCTCAAGGACGCGGCGGCCTGATAGCCGCGGCGAGCCGATCGAACAGGATCGCGAGCGTCACCACATCCTGCCGATTGTGATCCAGCACGCGCCCGAGGTTCGTGCTGGATTGACCTCGAAGATATGCCAGCCACGCTGCCGGGGCCTCGTGTCCCGGCAGGTCGTCCTCGCGCACGATGCCGAGCAGTTGCCGTTCGATCGTC
>DASSGP010000283.1:0-7558 GCA_035693405.1 Rudaea sp.
CGACGATGCCGACCTGGCGATCATCGACAAGCGCCGGCCGCGGCCGAACGAAGCGACGGTGATGAACATCATCGGCGAGGTAGAGGGCAAGGTCTGCGTGCTGATCGACGACATCGTCGACACCGCGGGCACGTTGTGCGCGGCGGCTGCGGCGCTGAAGCGCAGCGGTGCGCGTAAGGTCGTGGCGTACTGCACCCACCCGGTGTTATCCGGCCCGGCGATCCAGAATCTGAATGGATCGCAGCTCGACGAGCTGGTGGTGACCGATACGATTCCGCTGTCGGATGCGGCTGCGGCCTGCGCCAAGATCCGCCAGCTCAGTGTCGCGCAGCTGCTCGGTGAGACGATCCGGCGCGTGGCGTTCGGGGAATCTGTAAGTTCGTTGTATGTGGATTAGTTGAAGGCAGGGATGAGGGGCGAGGGACGAGGGGCGAGGGAAGAGCGGTCGACACCGCTTTTTCTCGCCCCTCGTCCCTCGACTCTCGCCCCTTTTTAACCGGCTCTCCTGGTCGCGGGCGAGCCAACACCCACCGCGAGGTGGATCAACCAAAGCAAGGTAAATTCAAATGGCAACTACCCATGAAATTCCGGCCGAGAGCCGCAGTGTCGAAGGCAAAGGTGCGAGCCGCCGCCTGCGTCACTCCGGCAAAGTGCCGGCCATCGTCTACGGCAGCAATGAGCCGCCGGCCAACATCCAGCTCGACCACAATACCGTGTGGCTGGCTTCGCACAACGAGTGGTTCTATTCGGCCATTCTCGATCTCGCTCTGGATGGCAAGAAGCAGAAGGTCCTGTTGCGCGACATGCAGCGCCATCCGTTCAAGCCGCAGCTGCTGCATCTGGACTTCCAGCGCGTCGACGAGAACAAGGCGATCCGCATCCGCGTGCCGCTGCACTTCCTCAACCAGGAAAAGTCGCCGGCCGGCAAGATGGCGGGCGTGCTGATCTCGCATGCGTTGACCGACATCGAAATCTCCTGCCTGCCCAAGGATCTGCCCGAGTACGTCGAGGTCGATCTTGGCGAGCTGAGCGTCGGCGACATCGTCCACATCTCGGACCTGAAGCTGCCCAACGGCGTGGAGATTCCGGAACTGCGTCTGGGCAAGGAGCACGACGCTGCTGTGGTCACCGCGCAGGAGCTCAAGCAGGAAGTCGAGGCCGCTCCTGTGGTCGAAGGCGAAGCTGCCGCTGGCGCACCGGGTGCTCCGGCCGCCGCAGCTGGCGCAGCGGCACCTGCTGCTGCAGCTGCCGCACCGGCGAAGAAGGACGAGAAGAAGTAATTTCGTTCCTCTCGGGATCACCTCGCAGCCGCGGGGTGATTCCGGCATGTCGGCATCGGGTTGGTCAAAATGGCTGCGCTGCGCCTTATCGTCGGCCTGGGCAATCCCGGCGCCGAATATCTGCGAACCCGGCACAACGCCGGGTTCTGGTTTATTGACGCCCTTGCCAGGCGCGAGGGCGCGCGTTTCGGCAACGAGACGAAACTGCACGGCGAGACGGCGAAGGTCAACCTCGAAGGCCAGCCGATCTGGCTGCTGAAACCGAATACGTTCGTCAACAAAAGCGGGATCGCGGTCGCCTCGGCGCTGCGCTACTGGAAGATCGAAGCCGAAGAAATGCTGGTCGCGCACGACGAGCTGGACCTGCCGCCTGGCGCGGCCCGGTTGAAGTTCGATGGCGGCCACGGCGGGCAGAACGGGTTGCGCGACATTTTCGCGCACCTCGGCCACGGCGCCTTTCACCGCTTGCGGCTGGGCATCGGCCATCCGGGCCACAAGGATCGGGTGTCGTCGTGGGTGCTCGGCAGACCGGGAGTCGCCGACGAGGATGCGATCCTCGAAGCGGTCGGCGCGTCACTGGACGTGCTGCCACTGGCGGTGCGAGGCGAGTTCAACGAAGCAATGAAGCGGTTGCATACAGGCAGGGACGAGGGACGAGAGGCGAGCGACGAGTAGCGCTCTTGCTAGTCCCTAGCCCCTAGCCCCTTTCTTTTTCTGAGGTATTAATGGGTATCAAATGCGGCATCGTCGGCCTGCCGAACGTCGGCAAGTCGACGCTTTTCAACGCGCTGACCAAGGCGGGTATCGCCGCGGCGAACTTTCCGTTCTGCACGATCGATCCGAACGTCGGCGTCGTGCCGGTGCCGGATCCGCGCCTGCAGGAACTGGCGAATATCGCCAAGCCGCTGAAGATCATTCCGACATCGATGGAGTTCGTCGACATCGCTGGCCTGGTTGCCGGCGCGTCGAAGGGTGAAGGGCTCGGCAACAAGTTTCTGGCGCATATCCGCGAGGTCGATGCGATCGCGCACGTGGTGCGCTGCTTCGAGCATCCGGACATCGTGCACGTCGCCGGCAAGATCGATCCGTTGTCGGATATCGATACGATCGACACTGAGCTTGCGCTGGCCGACCTGGAAGCCGTCGACCGTGCGTTGAATCGCGCCGAGCGGGCAGCGAAGGCGAACGACAAGGAGGCGATCGCCAAGCGTCCCGTGTTGCAGAAACTCGCCGGCTTGCTCAACGAGGGCAAATCGGCGCGGTCAGCGGGCCTGTCGGTGGAAGAACAGGCTTTGGTGCGCGACCTGTTTCTACTGACGCTCAAGCCGCTGATGTATATCGCGAACGTCAAGGAAGATGGGTTCGTGAACAATCCGCATCTCGACGCCGTGCGCAAGCGTGCCGAAGCCGAAGGCGCCGAGGTCGTGCCAGTCTGCGCGGCGATCGAGGAGGAACTGGCGCAGCTCGACGATGCCGACAAGCTTGCGTTCCTCGCCGACATGGGATTGGACGAGCCCGGCCTGAATCGGGTGATCAACGCAGGTTACAAGCTGCTCGGCCTGCAGACCTACTTCACGGCCGGCGAGAAGGAAGTCCGCGCGTGGACGGTGAAAAAGGGCTCGACCGCCCCGCAGGCGGCCGGCGTGATCCACACGGACTTCGAACGTGGCTTCATCCGCGCCGAGACCATTTCGTACGACGACTACATCAAGTACAAGGGCGAGGCCGGCGCACGCGACGCAGGCAGGCTACGACTCGAGGGCAAGGAGTACATCGTCAAGGAAGGCGATGTGCTGCACTTCCGCTTCAACGTCTGATCGCCCAGGCTGATGGCGTCGCCTTCGACCGGAACCGGCCAGGAGCCCGGCGCCGGTGCAACCGCAGCGGGCCGCCGCCGCGTCACGAATCGATATCGCCCTCGACGACCTTGCGCTGCATGTCGGCGAGATACGCGTCGAGTTCCTCGACGCTGCGGAACACCTCGTGCACCGGCACTGCCTTGACGATCTCGAACACCTTGAGCACCTGGGGCTGCGCGTGCACGAGCAGGGAATGGCCGCCGTTCGCACGCATCGCCTTGCGCGCGCGGAACAGCGAACGCAGGCCGGCGCTGCTGACGTACTCGAGCTCGGCCAGATCGATCACGAGTGTGCTGCCGCGCGGCATCTGCGCGAGAACGCGATTGAGTGCGCTATCGAATTCCTGATAGCTCGTGGCGTCGAGCTTGCCGATCGGACGCACTACGACGCGCGCCGCAACCGCGGCTTCAATCCGGACTTGCAGGCTCATGGGTCCATTCTCCGGGCTGCAGGATCGGTGGTGCGTGGAAGCTTAAGTCAATGCGATTGCGCTCGCCCGCGCGGCGATAGTGATATTCGCTGGCCAGCTGCGTGACGAGGAAAACGCCCAAGCCTCCGGGATCTCGATCATCGTGATCGATATCGAGGTTCGGCGGCGGTCTTGAAAATGGATCGTAGGCGATGCCGTTGTCCGTGAGCTCGACATGGAGCGTGCCGGCATCGAGGGTCAGCATCGTTCGCAGGCGTGCGCGCTCAGCGCCGTGCGGAAACCCGTATTCGACTGCATTCACCAGCAGTTCCTCGAGCGCGACGCGCACATCACAGCGCAACTCCGCATTGATCGCGTGCAGAAGAAGCCATTCTTCGATGCGGCCGAGCAATGTCCCGACCTGGGCCAATTCTGCGCCGATTTCGAACGTCAGGCTACGCTCCGGCGCCGACGCGCCGCGCCAGTGCAGAACCAGAAGAGTCAAATCGTCCGCTGGTGCCGCGTCGCGCGTGTAGGCCGCGACATCCGCGACAATTGCTTCGATAACACCAGCAGGCGACAGGCGATCGCACTGCGCAAGGATGTCGAAAAGGCGCTGTTCGCCGTAAAGGGCTCCGTCCGGATCGAACGCTTCGGTAATGCCATCGGTATAAAGCACAATCAGTTCACCCGGTGCCAGTTGCGCTTGCGCGCTCGGAAAAGTCGCGTCCGGATAGAGGCCGAGCGGACTACCGGTTTCGAGCTCGATCCGTGTGGCGCCGCCTTCGCCGACGCGGATCGGAGCATCGTGCCCGGCGCTGGCGAGCATCAGGCGACCGCTGGCAACGTCGAGTACACCGCACAGCAGCGTCACAAACATGCAGTCGTCGTTTCCGGCGCAAAGGTCGGCGTTGAGCTGGCGCAGCAGCTGTTCCGGTTGTTCGATCGCCGTGGCGCGCGAATTCGCCGACGTGATCGTCCGCGCCATGAACAGCGCCGCCGGTATGCCTTTGCCGGCGACGTCTCCGATCAGGAAGCACAGGCGGCCGTCGCGGCGTACGACGTACGAATAGAGGTCGCCACCGACGACACGTGCCGGGCTCAGCAGCGCGTTCAGCTCGAACGGGTAGGCGCCAGCGCCGACGTAGTGGTTCTTCGGCAGCATCGACTCCTGGATGTGCTGGGCGATTTCGAGCTCGCTTTGCAGGCGCTCGCGAGCGCCTGTCGCCTCGGTCAGCTCACCTATGTGCTGCTTGAGCTCGTCGCGCATCCGGACGAACGACTGGGTCAGCCTGCCGACCTCGTCGGCCCGCCGCGGCGGGTCGAGACGGAAGTCCAGTTCGCCGCGAGCGATGTGGTCGGCACTGACGGCAAGCTGCGCTAGGGGCGCGAGCAGGCGGCGCACCGACAGAAAGACGAACAGGCCCAGCGCGGCGAGGCCGGCCGAACCGACCGCGACAGCGATGAAGAACAGGCGCTGCGAGTCGCGGACATAGGTGCTGTATGGCACGACGATCCCGAGCGACCAGCGCGAGCCCGGGACCGGCGTGAAGAACGTTCGCACCGGAATGCCGAGCGTCGGACTAAAGTACTCGGTGGCCCCCGTCTCGCCGGCAAGCATGCGCTGGGCAGTCGCGGTGACTTCCGGCGCCCCGGCTTTGCGCGCCCATTCGAAAATCGGAGTGCCGACGCGCTCGGGCTTGGCATCGGCCAGGGTCTGGCCGGTCTCGCTGAGCAGGAACGCAAACGAGGCCGGACTTGGCCGGGCGCTGTCCACGACGCTCTGCAACCAGCGTTGCCGCACATCGACGTTGACGACGCCGACGATCCGCTTCGTCGCGTCGCGAATAGGCACGCCGTAGTTGATCATCGTCTCGCCGCGCGATTGCGATTGGAAAATCTCGCCCCAGCAGCCGCGCTCGCAGCCGCTCGCGTGGCGATACCACGGCGCCTCGCGGTAGGGTGTGGAGTCTTCAGCGAGATCGCGCCGCACCGTGGCGTCGCCCTTCCGGGTGTAGAAGGGTGCGTACAGCGAGCGGACCTGCGCGACGGCGTCCGGCTCGAATGCCGCGGCGACGCCGCCGATGTCGGCATGCGCGACGACGGTATCGGCCAGCATGTCTTCGATGAAATCGGGGTTGTCGAGGCGCCGGCCGATTGCGGCGGCGACGACGCGGGCGGCCATTTCGACGCCTACGGTGCGTGCGGCGACGGCGCTGGCGCTCGCGTTCGCCAGTGCCGTGAGCGACTCACCTCTTTGGGCGCGGACGGCTGATTGCGCCTTGAACACCACGAAAGCCAGGCTCGCCGCGAGAACGCAGACCGAACCGAGCAGTACCCAGGACCCGAGCCGGCGTGCGGTGTTCGGGTGCAGTATTCGATGAAGCAACCCGGGTCCAGGCTTGGCGCTCACGCAGAACAGCTTAGCAGGTCGGTTCGCGGGCAGGATCGGGGCGATCACGTCCGGAGCCGACGTCCTCAGGTGTGAAAGCGGGCGGCAGATTCGTTGTGTATGATCGCCGCCTGCTCGGCCGACCCAACCCGGAGAATCCCGCACCATGCCCGGCACCGACCGTGAGGTAACGTTCCGTTTCCTGGCCCAGCCGACCGATGTGAATTTCGGCGGCAAGGTCCATGGCGGGATGGTAATGAAATGGATCGACCAGGCCGGCTATGCCTGTGCGGTCGGCTGGAGCGGAAAGTACTGCGTCACGGTTGCCGTTTGCGGCATCCGTTTTGTCCATCCGATCCTGATCGGCGACCTGGTAAGCGTGCACGGCCAGCTGATCTATACGGGCAACACGAGCATGCATTTTAGCGTCGACGTAGGCGCCAGAAACCTCGCCACGGGCGCGGAAACCCTGGCGACCCATTGCGTTATCGTCATGGTGGCCACGGACGAGGCCGGAAAACCGACGCCGGTGCCGGTCTGGGAGCCGCAGAGCGACGACGACAAGGCCTTGGCTGCCTACGCCCGTAAGCTCATGGAACTGGACAGGAATATCGCCGGGGAGATCGCCCGCTACCGGGACGCCGCCCACCTCCCAACACCTGCCTAACACCGTACACGGCTCCTTGACAAGGGTAAGGCTGGGAACGGACAATACGCGGCTCCGTGCAAAGAGATTGCCAGGCAGGCTTGCCGGGAGTCCTCTGCACGCCATTTTGGCCCGCGTAAGCGCTTGTTGGACCTGGAGACTGCACAAAATTTCGGAGGGATACCCAAGCGGCCAACGGGGGCAGACTGTAAATCTGCTGGCTCATGCCTTCGGTGGTTCGACAAATTCGCCGGGAGCGAATTTGAACGTACCGCGAAGCGGTACGGCCCGAAGGGCGAGTCTCAGGATGAGACGAGTATATCCACCTCCCGCCGGACACCGCGCGAGCTGATTTTTGGAGTTTTTGACGCACAACGAATTTCGGAGGGATACCCAAGCGGCCAACGGGGGCAGACTGTAAATCTGCTGGCTCATGCCTTCGGTGGTTCGAATCCACCTCCCTCCACCAGATTTTGTTTTTTATTGATTCGGACAGTTTGCAATATCCCCGGGCGGGAGTAGTTCAATGGTAGAACTGTAGCCTTCCAAGCTACTAGTGCGGGTTCGATTCCCGTCTCCCGCTCCATTGAAGAGATCTCTCGCACGGTTTGATGGTTTATTGAAAAGTCCGGCAGGATGCCGGTTTGTTCTTTGCCGTCATGGAGGACGGCTAAAAAATGATTTCCGCTCACGTAGCTCAGTCGGTAGAGCACCTCCTTGGTAAGGAGGAGGTCGTTGGTTCGATTCCAATCGTGAGCACCACGGCAATTGAACATCTGAATTTTCGCACTTCATCTGACTGTCACCTTGAACTACTTGAGGTTTTAAGCGCATGGCCAAGGGTAAATTCGAACGCACCAAGCCGCATGTAAACGTGGGAACGATCGGCCACGTGGATCACGGCAAGACGACGCTGACGGCGGCGCTGACGAAGGTTGGTGCGGAGCGGTTTGGCGGTGAGTTCAAGGCATA
>DASSGP010000284.1:0-13064 GCA_035693405.1 Rudaea sp.
CGGCAACGGCAATCGCATCTTCAACAACAGCACGACCACCGACCAGGTGGCGGCCGGCTTCAAGGGCACGTTCGGCGACACGAGCTGGCAGTGGAACGCGTACTTCAACTATGGCCATTTCAACCAGCTGACCCATACCAGTGGTTTCATCAGTCTCGCAAAGATCGGCCCGGGCGTCGGACCGTCATACAAGGACTCGGCCGGCAACATCGTCTGCGGCACCGACCCGGCGCATGGCGGCACGGGTCCGATCGTCGGCTGCACGCCGGTCGACATGTTCAACATCACCGACCCGAACACCGTCGCGGCATTGACCAACGCTTCGGGCAACACGTTTACGAATACGTTTGCCGTGGAGCGGGCGGTCGTAGCCGAGGCCAATGGCAATGTGTGGGATCTGCCAGCCGGCACGATGCAGCTCGCAGCAGGCGTGAGCTATCGCAAGGACTATTCACAGACGATTCCGGATGCGATCGAAGTTCCCGACATCAACGGCATCTGCGACATCGGTACCGGCTGTGTTTCCCCGATCGTCGGCGGTTTCAACGTCAAGGAAGCCTACGCCGAACTGCTCATTCCGATCCTCAAGGACGTGCCGTTCGCCAGCGCGTTGAACCTCACGGTCGGTGACCGCTACTCGAAATACAGCAACTTCGGCAGTACGAACAACACGAAGGTCGCGATCGAATACCGGCCGATCGAAGACCTCCTGCTGCGTGGCACCGTGTCGAAGGTGTTCCGAGCGCCGACGATTTCCGACCTTTACCAGGGCGCGACGAGCAGCGCTCCGCAGGCCACCGATCCGTGCTTCGGCCTGGTCGGCACGAATGCCGCGTGCGTCGGCGTGCCGGGCGACGGCAGTTTCCAGAAATTGCCCGGACAGACCAGCCAGATCAACGGCATTTTGTCGGGCTCGGTCGCGGCCGGATACAACCTCGGGCCCGAGCAGGGCAAGTCGTTTGACTGGGGCTTCGTCTACGACCCGCACTGGATTCCGGGTATGTCGATGAGCGTGGACTTGTGGCGCCTGTACCTCGATAACGAGATCAGCCGCATCACGGCGCAGAACGCGCTGAACCTCTGCTACAACAACAACGGTGGTCCCACGTGCGCCCTGATCAATCGCACCGCCAGCGGACTGTCGGCCGGCCAGATCAATTTCGTGCGCGAGCCGAAGGGCAACCTCGGCCGGCTCGATGTCAAGGGCGCCGACTTCCAGTTGCATTACCGCATTCCGGAAACCTCGGTCGGAAATTTCGCGGTAAATTTCCAGACCACGTACCTGGATCGGTTCGCGGACGATCCGACCCCGGGCGCCCCAGGCGATTTCGTGCAGGAATACGCCGGTCACTACTCGACCGGCGGCTCCGCTATCGCCAATGCGAACTTCTCGCGCTGGAAAGCACTGGCTTCCCTGAACTGGAACATGGGGTCGTTCAGCGCGGCGTGGACGGTCAAGTACATCGGCAACTTTACGGTCGGCTACGCCAACCTGGCCGCCAACGAATCGGCCTGCCAATCCAATTCGCCCCCCGGGTGCGAGCTGAAGTACGGCGCGGCGGTGTATCACAACATTACGGCCGGCTATAACTTCGAGCCGCTCAACACGCGCATCGACGTCGGCATCGACAATCTGAGCGACAAGCAGCCGCCGATCGTTTATCAGAACAACGCGGTGAACGGAAATACCGATCCGAATACGTTCGACACGGTCGGTCGGTTCTTCTTCGCGCGCGTGACGGTGAAGTTCTAGGCTTCGCCCCGAAGCCCCGTGTGCCGCGCGGCGCAAGCCGTGCGGCTTTTGTTTTCGCGAGCAGTCAGCCGTCCCGGCAAGTGTTGTACCGCGCGATCCGGAATCCTAAGATTCGGCCGATGCCAGCCAATGCCGGTCATGACGTCAACGCGCGCTTTCGCGCGGCGCAAGCGCTTTGGCAGGACGGCCAGGTCGAGTCGGCGCGTCTGCTTCTCGAGGAAATCCTCGCGCGCCACCCGCAGCACGCCGAAGCAGCGGCGCTGCTCGCGAAACTTCTGCAGAGTCAGGGACTGCTGGAGCGTGCCAGCGCTGTAATGGCGGCCTCGTGCCGGCATCTGGGCCTGGTCACGGATGCGACGCTGCGCTGTGCCCAATTCATTCGCCAGAGTCAACGGCAGCCGCTGGCAGCGCAGCTCTGCGAAGAATCGATTGCACGCGGCAATGCGACGGGCGATTTGTACGCGCTGGCAGGGAATATCTACCGCGAGCTAGGCGACTTCGACGCGGCACGACGCCACTTTCTGGCCGCCCTTCAGGCGAAAGTCAATCTCGATGCCTGGTTCGTGCCCGGGGCGCTCGTGACGACTCAACGCTACGCGACTCTCGATCACCCAGACGTCGAGCAACTCATCGATCATTTTCGCAAGGCAGAAGGTTCGCCCCGCGCGCGCGCAGCAAGCGGGTTCGGTCTGGCCAAGGTTTACGATGACGTCGGCGAGTACGCGAAGGCAGCAGACGTTCTGCGTGAAGCCAATGCGCTGGTTCGTCGCGAGCAGCCATGGTCGCGCGATTCGTGGGCGCACTGGGTTGGCACGCGCAGTCGCGAACAGAGCGCCGGCGAGCACACCGCCCGATCGCGGCCGCAAACTGCAGGCGACTGGACACCGATATTCGTCGTCGGACTTCCACGCAGCGGCACCACGCTGACGGCTGTGCAGCTGGCCAGGCATGCGGGAGTGCGCGACCGTGGCGAGCTGCCGCACATTCCATACATAGCCGATCGTCTCGAAGCCAGCGGCCGCACCCGCAATCCGGAGGCCCTGCGCGAGGCGGCAGATCTCTACAGCGCTCATTTGCGCCAGGACGACGCGCCGGCGCGGTGGTATGTCGACAACAATCAGATGAACTTTCGCCATCTGGATCTGATTGCCCGCCTGTTTCCTCAAGCACGCGTCATCCATTGCGTCCGGGATCGGCGCGACACGGCACTGTCGATCTGGAGCCAGTACTTCGCCAACAGTGCCTGCGCCTTCGCCAACGATCTGGATGACATCGCCGCGTTCGGCGCGGGTCACGATCGTCTCATGCAGCACTGGAAACGGCACCTCGACCTGCCGATTCACACGGTGGCCTATGAAGACATGGTCGAGCACGGCGAAGACGTTAGCGAACAATTGCGCAAATTCGTCGGACTGCCTGTCGAGGCCGTGGCAGGCGAACGGCCGGCGCGCAGCCAGGTCATCACGTCGGCAAGCATGTGGCAGGCTCGCCAACCGGTCTATCGCTCGTCGATCGGGCGCTGGCGGGCATACGCGCAGTTCTTGCCGGAGCTCGAGCAACTCTTCCGCGATGGTCGCCGGGCGAGCGGCTCGCAGGCTTCGTGAGCACAGTCGAGCGCTGAGAGCCTGCTCTGCGCCTCCGTGAGAAGCGGGTCGTGCGCACCGCGCGATTGCCTACAGACAGATAACCGTCGACAGACAGCGCAGATTGCGCGATCGATTCAGCGAAGGCGGGCAAAAAGAATTGCCGTCGCCAGGCCGATCGCCGATTTTCGCGCTCGCGCCGTGGCACATCGATTGCTGCATCCACAAGACGCGAACCGCTGTGACGCTACTAGTTCGCCACAGGTACGCACCCGCTCGAGGATCTTCTCATGAACACGAATTCAGCAAACTCAATTGCCGGATCGACTGCCGCAGCTGCGCGCGCGCTGGCTGAATCGGTGCCCGCGGCGAAGCAGGAACTGGCCGATGGTGCCCTGCGCGCGCGCGCGCAGTTATCCGCAGGCGTGGATGAAGCACGCCACCGTCTCGATGAAGGACGCACGCGCATGACCGATGCGCTCGACTCGGCTGTTGCGGCGACGCGCTCGGGCCTGCGCAGCTACCGCCGCCAGGCCGAACTGCAACGCGACGCGGCCGCCGATCGCGCGCAGGAATTGCGCGAGGTCGTCGCAGCGCGTGGCCGCGCTGGACTGGCGTACTCCGCGGGACTTGGGGCACTTGCTGCCGAGGGCCTGCAGGGCGTCGGCGCGCGCATGCTGAAGCTCGCGGCGCGGCACCCCTACGTTGCTTTCGGAATCATTGCCGGAGCCACCTATCTGATCGCACGCCGCGCCATGCGCCGTGCAGCGATCGCCAGGACGGCCGGCGCGAAGCGGCGGGCCCCGCGCTCGCGCAGCACTGGAAGGAGCGCGCGCGCGAAGGAAAGGCGAGCCACCAACGGAACCGCTTCCGCATGAAAGCACTGCTGATCGCGGCGCACATTCGCGTCCGCCCGACGCGAATGTGAGCCAATCGTCCGTCAGGGCCCGGCGATCACGATGAATGGCTGCGCTCGGCGCCACGCTGTGCTCGGCACTGCCGCTGGCAGCAATCGGCATTCAAGTTCCAGACAGACGGGCTGGAGTATGAGTCGCGCTGTCTTCCCTTTCGGGCGAACTGAATGGATCCAACGACGTTGATAGCCTGCCTGCCGAAGCCCATCAAGGCCTCGGCAGCGCGCTGGCGCGAGATCGCCGCGCTGGCCCTGCTGGCGCTGGCGTCCGTTGCCTGTTCGCCGCTGCGGCCGGATTTCACCAAGCAACCCTCGAGCGCCCTGCCGCCGGTTGTCGACAGTTCATCGGGCCGCTACGTCCATAGTGAGGTCGACAAGCACCAGGGCGTATCCGGATTCCGCTTGCTGACACTGCCGACGAATGCGCTGATGAGCCGGATCACGCTGATCGATCACGCCACGCGCTCGGTGGACCTGCAGTACTACATATTCGCCAACGACTCGACCGGCCGGCTCGTGGCGCAGCGCCTGCTCGCCGCGGCCGATCGCGGCGTGCGCGTGCGCTTGCTGATCGATCATGTCGGCGTCGACGACAAGGAGCACCTGCTCGACGCGCTCGACGCGCACGAGAAAATCGAAGTGCGCTTCTTCAATCCGTACCGCACGCAAGATCCGTCGCTACCTTCGAAGATCGCCCAGTTCATCGTCGACGGGCAGCGCCTGAACCGGCGCATGCACAACAAGTCGTTCGTCGTCGACAACGACGTGGCGATCATCGGCGGACGCAACATCGGCGACGCCTACTTCGACGCGAGTGGAGACACGAATTTCCGCGATCTCGATGTGGTCGCGATCGGCCCCGTCGTCGAGGCGGCGTCGCGGTCGTTCGACGACTACTGGAACAGCGATGCCGCCTACCCGGTCACGGCGTTCAAGGAATCGCACGGGACAAGCGCCGACCTGGAGCGCGTGCGCAAGGGTCTTGCGCAGCATGCGCGCGCATTCGCCGAGTCCGACTACGCCCAGGCCGCGTTCGAGGAACTGCCGAACGGTCCCACCGCCGACCGCCGTGGCGAATGGTTCTGGGGCAGCGCGGATCTTCTGGCCGACGAGCCCGAGAAGGTGGAGCTCAAGCAAGACGAACCCACGTTCCGCATCGGCCCGAAAATCAAGACGATCGTCGACGGCGCTCAGCATCAGGTGCTGCTGCTGTCGCCCTACTTCGTGCCGGGGCGCAGTGGCATCGACTACCTGACCGGACTGGCCGGGCGAAACGTCGATGTGCAGGCGCTGACGAACTCGCTGGCCTCGACCGACGAACCGGCGGCGCAAGCCGGCTACGTGCACTACCGGCCGGAGCTGCTCGCCGGCGGAGTGAAGCTGTTCGAACTGCGACCGGCCGCTGGCAGCAAACAGGATGCGACGGCATTCGGCACTTCGTCGGGTGTTGCATTGCATGCCAAGGCGATCGTTGTCGACAAACGCTACGTGTTCGTCGGATCGATGAACCTCGATCAGCGTTCAAAACTGCTCAACACCGAAATGGGCGTGATGGTCGATTGTCCCGGACTGGCCGAGGCAGTAGCGGGTTTCTTTGCCAAGGCGACCGCGCCGGCCAGCGCATTCGAGGTCAAGCTCGCGCCGACGGCCGGGCAGGGCGCGGCATCCACGCATCTTGTGTGGGTTGCGCAGGTTCAGGGTCAGCCCGTAACTCTCGACAGCGAGCCCTACGCCAGCGGCGGGCGCAAGCTGGAGGTCACGTTGCTGCAGCTGCTGCCGATCGAAAGCCTGCTCTGACACCGCGTTCGTCGCTCCGCTGGTCGCGTTGGCGCAGCGCCCGATTGCACATTTGCGCGAACCGTGGAATTCTCCCGGTCTGAACAGGGCTGCTGCCGGCGTGAAGGCATTTTGGAGAACGTGATGGCGAACACAAAAATTCTGCTTTTCGTTCTGGCATCGCTGGCCTGCGGCCAGGCTTTTGCACAGGCGGACCAGTCCGACCAGAACGCAAAAGCCGCGGAACGCAACCGGGCAATTGTATACAAGTGCACCGGCGCGGACGGCACGGTCATCTTTTCCCAGAACCCCTGTTCGACCGATCCGAAGAAGGTGCAGGAAATAGACACGTCCGCCGCGTTGAAAACAGGCAGCGGCGGACACCTGCGCGATATCGCGGCGAGTGTCGCCGATACCGACTGCCGTTCGCGCGCGCGCCAGTCGGCTTACGGGACTCTGGATAGAGACTTGCAGGCATCGAACGACCACGTCGCCGACTATCAGAAGCGGCAGGAGCAGGCCGCCGAACTGAAGGTCTATGCGCCGGACGGGTCGGGCAACCTGATCGATGATCCGCACGCGCAGCAGACGATAGCTGACCTCGATGCCTTGATCACGCGGGAGCACGACTTCCAGCACAAGGCCAATCAGAACGCCGAGTTGGCATTCCAGAACGCGGTCAAGGCGTGCGACGAGCAGGCAGCGGCGCTGCAGGCGACGAAGACGGCGCAACCGCCGCCGGATGCGGCAAAGCACTAAGTCCGCGGCATCGTGGTGCGAGCCGGCTGAGCAGGTCGATCATCCAGCCTGCAGTCGGGTGATCAACGCATCCTTCTCTGCCCACAGCGCGCTGATCCAGGCCTGAAAGCGTGCGCGGAATTCCGCGTCGTTCTCGTAGTCGCCGCGGGAGAATTCGGACGGAATGGGCAGCTGGCGCACCTGCACTCGGATCTGCCGCACGCGCCCCGCCAGCAGATCGATCATCGTCGGACGGCCCTCCGGATAGACGATCGTCACGTCCACGATCGCCTGCAGGATTTCACCCATCGTTTCGAGCACGAATGCAACGCCGCCTGCGCGCGGGCGCAGCAGATTCGTGAACGGCGACTGTTGCTGCTCGTGCTTGTGCGGGCGAAAACGCGTGCCCTCGACGAAATTCATGACCGAGACTGGCGATTCGCGAAAGCGTTCGCAGGCCTTGCGCGTGGCTTCCTTGTCCTGGCTTCGTAGCTCCGGGTGCAGCTCCAGGGTCGCCTTCGAATGACGCTGCATGAACGGAAAATCGAGCGCCCACCAGGCCAGGCCGAGGACCGGCACCCAGATCAGCTGTTTCTTCAGGAAGAAACGCAGAAACGGGATGCGCCGGTTGAAGGTCTTCTGCAGCACCGGAATGTCGACCCAGCTCTGATGGTTGCTTAGGACCAGGTACCAGCCGTCGCGGTGCAATCCCTCCGCTTCGTCGATCTGCCACTGCGTCGGCGTGAACAAGGCGAAGAGCAGACCGTTCACCGCGATCCATTGTTCGGCGATGACGATCAGGGCGCGCGATAATGCCCGCCGGATTGCTGCGACCGGCATTAGCGCCTTGAGCGCCGCCATCACGAACAGCGTCGTTGCGTGCAGCAGCACATTGAACGCCACCAGCAATAGCGCCAGCGGCAATCGGATGAACAGGGGCAGGGAAACCAGCATCGAAGCACGCAGCGCCAGGCGGAGTGGAGGAGGCGGGTCAGGCTCTGCCGCGCCGAGTCAGCACTATACCAATTGCCTCCGGGCGCGGGCGCAGGGCCTTGTAATTGCGTGCCCGACCTTCGGGGCAGAAAAGAATGCGTGGCTATTCGCCTCCAAGTGGATCACGATGCAGTTCGACTGTATTGAAAGGAGAACAGCATGAGTCGTGATGTCATCAAGAGTCACTGGCCGCGACTGCAGGGAAAGCTGCGCGCAAAATGGACCAAACTTACCTGGGACGACGTGAGCTTCGGCGAAGGCGACCGCCTGTACCTGATCGGTCGATTGAAAGACCGCTACAGTCTGGACGACGCGACCGCGACGATGCGGGTCGCAGCATTCGAGCGCCTTCTGTCCTAGTGAAGCCGTCAGAAGCCCTCCCCTTCAAGGGGGTGGGTGGGCATGGTGTCACCTACGACGTTGGGCGGGATAGTGCCCGCGGAGCACCAATCAAAGCGGCGCGGCGAACCACCACCAGTCAATAGACTTCAAGTTGACCCTTGCGTGTCCCTTACCGTCGTTGCAATCCACTTCGCCAGCGTATCGGCCAGACCCGCGATGACTTGCGCGTCGGTGCGGCCGCTGCGCTTGGGAACGTGAAACGAATGGTCGGCCTCGGCAAATAGTTCGAGAAAAGCTCGCGGCCCGAGTTGGCCTGCAAGCGCCTCGATCAGCGGCAGGTGCGCAAGTTCGTCGCGCGTACCCTGCAGGAACAGCATCGGAATCTGCACGTCGAACAGATGCTTCGCGCGATCGCTCGACGGCACGCCGGCAGGATGCAGGGGAAATCCGGCGAAGGCGAGTCCGCACACGCCCGGCAGCGGCGACGCGGCTTGCGCCTGCGAGGTCATGCGGCCGCCGAAAGACTTGCCACCCGCGACCAGGACCAGATCCGGAAGCCGCCGCGCAGCTTCGGCTACGGCAGCACGCACGGTTTCCTGCGCAACCTTAGGAGAATCCGGCCGCTTCGAGCGTTTTTCCATATACGGAAACTGATAGCGCAGCGTCGCGATGCCGCGCGAGCCGAGTTCGTTCGCCAGCGAAGTCATGAACGGATGCGTCATTCCCGCGCCGGCGCCGTGGGCGAAGACGTAACAGGCGCGCGCGTCGCGCGGTGCCTGCAACAGCCCTGACACCTGCTGCGTTTCGTCGACCGCGATCGCGACCGGCAATGGAGTCGTCGACGTCATGGCTTGCCCGTTACGCGTTGGCGAGGCGCAGGAGCGTCTGCGCGTACGGTGGCGCAGTCGGCTCGTGCATGAAATAGACGAAGATCTCGCGCCAGCCCGTGGCTGCAAGGCGTTCGGCCCAGCGCTTGAGGTCATCGTCGGAATAGGTCTCCAGGCGCAGCCTGACGTAACCCCACGGTGCCGTTTCAACGAGCGGTGGAGGAGCGTTGTCCTCGCGTTCGGAAAGGCACAGGCTTGCGCCGAATTTTCGAAGCACGGCGTACACGTCATCGGCGAACCATGTGTCATTGCGGAACTCGAATGCCGCGCCGTGGCCCTCGGGCAGCAACTGCAGGAACTCCGATAGCCTCGGCAAATCCTTCTTCAGGAACGGGGGCAGCTGGAACAGGACGGGGCCACGTTTCGCGCCGAGAGTGGCAAGATTCTTGTAAAGATAGTCGACCGACCGGGTAGCTTCTTCGCCTTTCAACCGCGCCTGATGTGTGATCCGGCGCGATGCCTTGATCGCGAAGCGGAACGAGTCCGGAGTCGAGCCGGCCCAGCTCTCGAGCACGGCGACCTTGGGCATCTGGTAGAAAGTATTGTTAATCTCGACCGTCGGCAGGCGCTCTGCGTACCACGCCAGCATCGCCTCGGGCTTCATGTCGTCCGGATAGAACGTGCCTTTCCATTCCTTGTACGAATAGCCGCTGGCACCCACAAAAAATCGCGACACCATGTGCCCACTCCTCGCAACGACTCGTGACGGCAGGGCCTGCTGACATCAACCTAGACGGTCGCGACGCCGGCCCTTTGCCTGCAGCGCAAGGTGCCGCGACCGAAGTGTACTGGATGTACATGAGCGAGCGGCGCTGCGGCGATGCGGGCAAAGGGCCTAGTCTCGGAGGGTTGCCGTTGAGCGGCCGCCATCCAGCGGCGCGCACCTTGGCCATAGAATGACTATGGCCAGCGGCACGCACCTTGTCTGACGACCGCTCAACGGCAACGCGATCCGCCTAGGTTAATGTCAACAGACCCTACGTATAAGATTCCGCGCCATGGCCAAAAGCAAGCTCAGCGAATATTCCGCCAAGCGCACGTTCGAGGCCACGCCCGAGCCGGCGGCGGTGGAGTCGGAAGGCAAGGGTCCGCTGCTGTTCGTCGTGCAGCAGCATTCGGCCCGGCACCTGCATTACGACTTCCGCCTCGAATGCGATGGAGTGCTGAAATCCTGGGCCGTTCCGAAGGGTCCATCGCTGGATCGCAACGACAAGCGCCTGGCGATGATGACCGAGGATCATCCGTACGACTACGCCTCGTTCGAAGGCGTGATTCCGCCGAAACAATACGGCGCGGGCGAAGTCATCGTCTGGGACTGTGGTGTGTATTCGCCGGACGAGGGCGGCACCTGGTTTCATGACCGTGAAGAAGCGCAGCGGCGTGTGCGCGAAGGCATCGACAAGGGCAAGTTGAGCTTCCTGCTGCGCGGCGAGAAATTGAAAGGCTCGTTCGCGCTGGTGCGCACGAAGGACGCGAAAACCTGGCTGATCATCAAGCACAAGGATCGCTTCGTCACCTCCGCCGATGTGACTGCCCAGAATCGCTCGGTGCTGTCCGGCGCGGCGGTCGAGGATCTGAAAATTGTCCCGGCCCATCGCATTCCGGCGACGCAACTCGTGCCGGCCGGGGACCTCGTCGCTATGCCGGGCAAACTCGCACCGATGCAGGCCGAGATCGGCGATGCGCCATTCAATCGCGCTGCCTGGATGTGGGAACCCAAGCTCGACGGCTATCGCGTGCTGGCCTTCATCGACCGCCACGGCGTGAAGTTGCGTTCGCGGCGCGGCCTCGAACTTGCCGGCGCATTTCCGAAGGTGGTCGCCGAACTCGGCGCGCAACTGGTCGACGGCATGATTCTCGACGGCGAGATCGTTGCGTTTGACGCGGCCGGCAAGCCTTCGTTCAACGCGTTGCAGAATCGCGTCCAGTTGAAAACCGAGCGGGAGATCGCGGCGGCCGACCAGAAGACGCCGGCGCTCTATTACTGCTTCGACTTGCTGTACTTCGCCGGCATCGACCTGCGCCATGTGACTTACCGCGATCGCCGGCGTTACCTCGCGCAATGTTTGCTGCCGTCGCCGCTGGTGCAACTCGTGCACGCGGCCGAAGACGGCATCGCATTGCATGCGGCTGCGCTCGCGAGCGGATTCGAAGGCGTGATCGGCAAGCGCGCCGACAGCCGTTACGAAGCCGGGCAACGCTCGGGCGCATGGCTGAAGGTCAAGCCGGTGCAAAGCGCCGACTTCGTCGTCGGCGGATACACCAGCGGCAAGGGCTCGCGCGCTTCGCTCGGCGCGTTGCTGCTGGGCTACTGGGACAAGCAGAAGAAACTGCACTATGCCTCGCACGTCGGTTCGGGCTTCGACGATCGTTCGCTGAAGCAGGTGCAGAAACAACTCGAGCCGTTGAAGCGCAAGACGTCCCCCTTCGTTGAGAAGCCGGTGGTCAACGGCACGGTGACCTGGGTCGAGCCGGCGATCGTTGCGGAGGTGAAGTTCCAGAGCTGGACCGACGATGGCGCCCTGCGCGCGCCGGTATTCCTGCGCCTGCGCGACGACATCGATGCGAAGTCCGTACGACGCGTCGAGCCTGGCGTCCGGCACGAGGCAACCGCGGCCGAAAACAATCCGATTGCCGACGTCGTCGCGCAGCTCGACAACGCCAGCAGGAAGAACGCGTTCACGCTCGTCGTTGGCGCAGAGCAGATTCGCCTGACGCATCTGGATCGCGTCTACTGGCCCGAGAACCCGGCGCTGCAACAGCCGGCGCTGACCAAGCGCGACCTGCTGCGCTACTTCGCCCAGGTGTCGCCGTACATGCTGCCGCACCTGGCCGACCGCCCACTGACGATGATCCGCATGCCGGACGGCATCACGAAGCAGCGCTTCTTCCAGAAACACTGGGAGCAGGAGCGGCCCGAATTCACTGAGACGATCACGGTCTACTCGGGCCACAAGGACGAAAGCCACGAGTACCTGCTGTGCAACAACCTGCCGACGCTGTTGTGGCTCGCGCAGTCCGGCACGCTCGAGTTCCATATCTGGCATTCGCGCGCGAAGGTCGGTCCTGACTCGGTATCGCAGAGCACGGACTATGCGACGTCACTCGAGTCGCTCGAAGCCTCGGTGCTGAACTACCCAGACTATGTGGTGTTCGACATCGACCCTTACATCTATTCGGGCAAGGAGGCAAAAGGCGCCGAGCCCGAGCTCAACACGATCGCATTCGAAAAGGGCAAGGAAGTCGCGTTCTGGCTGCGCGAGGTGCTGCACGGGATGTCGCTCGAGCCCATCGTCAAGACCTCGGGCAAGACCGGCCTGCATGTGTTCGTGCCGATCAAGCGCACGATCGACTTTGATGCAGCGCGGCAAGTGTCCGAACTCGTTGGCCGGCACTTGATGCGGCAACACCCGAAAGACATCACGATGGAGTGGAGCGTGCCAAAACGAACAGGCAAGATCTTCATGGATTACAACATGAACGTGCGGGGAAAAACCTTGAACGTCGCCTATTCTCCGCGTGGTGAACCGGGCGCGCCGGTGTCGATGCCACTGACCTGGGAAGAGCTTGCCAAAGCCCACCCTCTCGACTTCCGGATGACGAATGTGATAGAGATGTTAACCCGGTCTGGAGATCGTTGGCACAACGCCTTAAAAAACAAGCAGAATTTGGAGCGGGCTCTGAATGGTAAGAAGGCTTGAGCGCGGCAAAACTCGGGCGAGTCGACGTGAAGAACCTCAGCACGATCAAAAAGTTGCCGCTTTCGCGGGAATGACGACCTGCTACAGAGCTTCCGAAGGTCAACACCAATTAAGCTCGGAAGGCGCAATCTGACCTTCGACCTTTGACATTGATGTTTGTAGTTGGCCTAACGGTGGAGAGAATCCATGGCTGCACGATCGATTGGCAGTTTGACCATTTCGTTCGGGTTGGTGGCAATCCCGGTGAAGCTGTATTCGGCGACCGAGGCGAGCCAGCACATTTCGTTCAATCTGCTGCACAGCACCTGCGGATCGCGCTTGCGCCAGCAGTATTTCTGCGTCAAGGAAGACGTGCCGGTCGGGCGCGACGAAATGGTC
>DASSGP010000285.1:0-11374 GCA_035693405.1 Rudaea sp.
CCCGGCCAGCTCGCCTGGCTGCTGATCGGCTACGGGTTCTTCGCCTCGGTGCTGCCGGTCTGGCTGCTGCTCGCGCCGCGCGACTACCTGTCGACGTTCCTGAAGATCGGCACGATCGCGCTGCTCGCGCTCGCGATCTTCTTCGCCGCGCCGTACATGCAGATGCCGGCGGTGACGAAATTCATCGACGGCAGCGGCCCGGTATTTCAGGGCAACCTGTTCCCGTTCTTGTTCATCACGATCGCATGCGGCGCGGTATCCGGCTGGCATTCGATGATCTCATCCGGCACGACGCCGAAGCTGCTCAGCAACGAGGGCGAGGCACGCATGGTCGGCTACGGCGGCATGCTGACCGAAGCATTCGTCGCGATCATGGCGATGATTGCCGCATGCGCGCTGCAGCCCGGTGTCTATTTCGCGATGAACTCGCCGACCGCGCTGATCGGCGCCGACGTGCAGAGCGCCGCCACCGCGATCAGCCAGTGGGGATTCGTCGTCACGCCAGACCAGCTCACCCAGACCGCGAAGGACATCGGCGAAACCACGATCCTGGCACGAGCCGGCGGCGCGCCGACCCTCGCGGTCGGCATGGCGCAGCTGCTGCACTCGATGATCCCGAGCGCGAACCTGATGGCGTTCTGGTACCACTACGCGATCCTGTTCGAAGCGCTGTTCATCCTGACCACGGTCGATGCGGGCACACGCGTCGCCCGCTTCATGATCCAGGAATTGGCCGGCCTTGCAGTGCCGGCGCTGAAGAACACCGAGTCGTGGATCGGCAACGTCGTCGGCTCCGGCGTCTGCGTTTCACTCTGGGGCTACGTCCTCTATCAGGGCGCCGTCGACCCGCTTGGCGGCATCAATTCGCTGTGGCCGCTGTTCGGCATCGCTAACCAGATGCTGGCCGCGATCGCGCTGACGCTGTGTCTCGTCGTGGTGGTCAAGAAGAAGCTCGAGCACTATGCGTGGGTGCCGGGCTTGCCGGCGGCATGGCTCGTGATCTGCACGATGACGGCAGCTTGGGTGAAGATGACCGACCCGAAGATCGGCTTCCCGGCGATCGCCGCGAAATATGCCGATGCAGTGGCGCAGAACAAGCTGCTGGCCCCGGCCAAAACGGCCGACGAGATGCAGCGCATCATCTTCAACAACCAGCTCGATGCGGCGCTCACCGCGATGTTCATGCTGCTCGTCGTCGCGACGGTCGTGTTCGGCGTCACAGCGATCATGAAGGCGCGTCGCGCCGCGCAGCCAAGCGCGGTCGAAGAGCCGTATATAGCACTGGCATCGGTGGCTCGCTGAGCGGAGAATCGATCGGCCATGGATACGACGAATACCGCGAGCGCGATGCTCAGAAACTTCTGGCGCCAGGCCGTGCGCACCGCGCGCCTGGCGATCGGCGTGCCGGACTATGACACCTACGTCCGGCACCTGCGCTCGCACCATCCCGAGCGCGCGATTCCGAGCTACGAGGAATTCTTCACGCAGTGCCAGGCCGCGCGCTACAAGAACGGCGGCAACCGCGGCTGCTGTTGAAAGCTAGGGGCGAGAGACCAGGGACGAGGGGCGAGAGAAATCAGAGCGGGTTCTCTCCGTCCCCCTCCTTCACTTTCACAGATCGAAGCTCAAGCCGATCCAGCCGGCGCGCGGCGCCCCCGGGCTGATCAGGCGCGGGTCGGTGAATTGCGGCAGGACGGCCGTCGGGTTACCGACCACGCCGAAGTCCGAATAGCGGCGATCGAAGATGTTCTGCAGGCGCACGTAGGTCGAAAAGTGCCCGCCGATGCGCCACGCGGCGCGCAGATTCACGATCATGAAACCGCCCAGCGGAGGCAGCAGGTTCGCCTCGTCGCCGCGCAGGTACTGTGCGCCATTGTATAAAATGTCACCACCCAACGTGAGTGCAGGATTGAGCGCGTAGTCGGCGCCGAGCTTGAACGTGTCCTGCGGCAACCCCGGCAGGCGATTGCCCGCGTCGACGACGATCAATCCGGTTTCCGGGTCCGCATCGGGATGGTTGGCGCTGATCTCGCTGAACGAAGTCAGGAACTTCGCGTCGAGGTGCGTGTAGTTCACGAACCAGTCGATGCGGTTGTCCATTGCCTTGCCCGATAGCGATGCTTCCAGACCCTGCCGGCGCGTATTGCCGACGTTGGCGAAGAAGCCCTCGTTGGACTGCGCGCCACCGGTCGCCTGGAACGTGATGTCGTCGGTATTGGTGGTCCGGAACACACCGGCCTTCCAACTGGTCTTGCCGAACCAGCCGTCGGCGAAGCTCCCGCGCAGGCCGGCTTCCCAGTTCTTGGCGACGACCTGCTCGAGCGGCGGATCGGCGACGAATTCGTTCGGCAGCTTGCACGGCGCGTCCGGGCTCGAGCAAGCGAGTTCGACGGCGGTCGGCGAACGCGTCGATTCGCTGTAGCCGCCGTAGAAATTCACCGCCGGACTCCACTGATAGGTCAGCCCGATCGCCGGATTGACGCGGTGAAAACTGTGATCGCCGTTGAGGTCGGGGTTGTCGCCGGAGAGGTCCTGGATAACCGAATGCGTGTGGTTGTAGCGTGCCGAAACGGTCAGCGCCATGCGATCGGTGAGACTCAGGGTGTCGGTTGCATAAGCACCGACGTTGACGTTGTAGGCATAGACGTTCAACGCGTCTTCCGGCACGAAGACTCCGGAGTTCGCCGACGTGATCGAGCTCAGCGGCAGGTCGGGGTCGATGATCAGGGTCGCCGCTTCGAGCGCCGCGGTGTAATTGACCCGGCCGTGATCGTAATCGACACCGGCGACGAACTGGTTGCGCTTGCCAAACAAGGTCGGCTTGAACGCCCATTGCAGCGAGCCGCCGTAGCTGAGCTGCTTGCGCACGCCGATATTGTTGATCGCATTGAAACCGGCCGAAACCCGATCGCCGAACTGGTCGAGCACGGCCGAGCCGTCGTCGTTGCAGAGATAGCGATCGTCGTCTTCGCACACCAGGAAGTCGGTAGCGTCGCCGTTGTACGAGCGCGTATTGACCTGGCGCTCGAAGACGGTCGCCGACAGCGCCGACTCGCTGTTGAAATTGAAACTGCCCTCGGCGCTGATCAGGCTGTAGTAGTTCTGGGTTCGATCCGGCGCGGTAAAGACGCTTTCGGGCCGGATCTCGATCGCGCCGATCGGCGAGGCGCCATTGCCGTTCAACTTCGTTTCCGAATGGGCCAGGTGCAGGTCGGCGCTGGCGCGCTCGTCGCGAAAACTCAGCGTGCTGAGGAACGCGGTTGCGTTGGAGTTCGAGTAATCGCGCCAGCCGGCTTCCTCGAAATGGTTCGCGAGCAGATAGTAGCCCCAAGTGCCATTGTTGCCGCCGCCCTGGATCGTACTTTCGTTGCGCCCGAATGAACCGGCCGAGACATCCGCGTGCAGGCCCGGATCGGTGAATCCGTTCTTGCTGCGGATCACGATCGTGCCGCCGAGCGTGTTCAGGCCGAAGATCGGATTCGCGCCCGACAGCACCGACATCGTCGAGATCAGTTCCTCGGGAATCAGGTCCCAGTTGACGCTGTCGCCGAAAACCTCGTTGACGCGCACGCCATCCAGATACACCGACACGCCCTCCGAACCCCCAAGCAGGGGGGACGCGGTAAATCCGCGGAACTGCAGGTTCGGCTGCAAAGGATTATTCGTCGCCGAATTGATCGTGACGCCGGTCATGTTGTGATTCATGTAGTCGGTGATGCTAAGCGTCTGCGTGCGGTCGAGTTCTCCGCTCGTCGTCGACTGCACGTTGTATGGAATCATCATCTCCGGCAACGACGCGCCCTGCTGCGGCGTGATCGCGATAACGTGAATCGTTTCGAGGTCGGTCGCATCGTCCTTTGGCGCGTCGGCTTCCGCGTCGGCGGCGCGTGCCGCGCCGGGAACCAAACACGCGGCGGAAAGCACGAAGTGGAGTGCCAAACGGACGAAAGTCATCGGATGCGCTGAACGAGGTACGAAATTCAAAGATAACGCAAACGCTGCGTCCGCCGCACCCTCCCCGTATGGGGTACGATCCGATGATCCATTTTTGAACACACGCTGAGACGAAAAATGCGCAGACTTCGCAAATTGCAAAATATTCACGGCTTGATCGCCACGGTGCTGCTGGCGCCGCTATGGGCGGTTGCCACGCCACACGCCTACGTCGCGAACCAGAACGATGGCACGGTTTCGGTGATAGACACGCAGACCGACGAGGTCGTCCGCACCCTGGACCTTCACGCGAAAGCCGACGGCAAGCTGCAGGCAGCAATCGCCGACCGCGCGGAAAAGACATTGTTCGTCGTCGATGCGACCGGCAGCAAGCTGATCGTCGTCGACCTCGGCAGCGGGGAAATCCGCACGCGCGTCCCTGCGGGTCAGAGTCCGGAGGGCGCGAGCATCTCACCCAGCGGCAAGCAGATCGCAGTCTGCGGCGAGGACGACAACCTCGTGACGATGATCGACGTGGCCACGCAGAAGGTGCTGCGTACGATCGCAACGCAAGGCAAGAATCCGGAGCACTGCGAATTTTCCGACAACGGCCGCTGGCTGCTGACGAGCAACGAGAATTCCAACGATGTCGACATCATCGATCTGGAAGCCGGCCGTTCGGTCGCGCTGGTGCCGACCAGCGGTCATCCGCGCGGCATCGCGATCCTGCCGGACAACCGCACGGCTTACGTCGCGCAGGAGACCGGGACGGGCGTCGACCTGATCGACATCACCCAACACAAGGTCACCAAGTCGATCGCCACAGGCGTTCGCCCGGCCGGCGCGATCACGAGCCCCGACGGCAAGCGCGTGTATGTGGCCAACGGCGGTGGCGGCACGGTATCCGTCATCGACGTTGCGGCCGGCAAGGTCATTGCCGACGTCCCGGTCGGGAAGCGTGCGTGGAACATGGCGCTGACGGCGGACGGCGGCAAACTGTACGTCGCCAATGGCCGCTCGAACAGCGTCAGCGTCATCGACACGACGTCGCTCAAGGCGGTGAAGGAAATCGCCGTCGGCTCGGTGCCGTGGGGCGTGAGCATTACGAACTCGCCATAGATTTTCCCGGTTGCCGCAGCGGCGCGTCCCATTCGGGGCGCTGCCCGCGAGTCTGTCCGATCACGCGTCACGGATGGCGCAGTGGCCAGTTGCCACTGTCACGCCCCGGGAACACTTCTTATTGCAGTGCCGCATGGGAAATTGCAGCACGTTCGCAAACTACTGATTCCATGAGCCTTCGTCGAACGCGCCGATTCTTTTCCCACAGAGATATGCGTGGCATAGCCATTGCTATGTAGGTTGCGCGGCGCTAGCCATCGAAGTGCGTCCAACTGTTTCACTTGGTGCCACTAGAGCCGGTACCGTCGCGTTTGCCGCATAAAACGCGTTGCATGCAGGGAGATTTCAAACGGAAAAGCAGGCAAGGCAAGGCAAGGCGATTCGTCATCGGCGTTCGAGTGCAGTGATGTGCCCGGCGCCACTCGCAGTGGCAGCAACAAAAACATAAACCCCGCATCAGAGGGAGGAGAATTGAGATGATTTGGCTTACAGCAAAGCAGCAAGCAAAAATCTGGGTAGCCGCAGTTGCGCTCGTAGCAACCTGCGGCGCCGCAGTGGCTGGCTCGGACTCCGAACAGTTCGCGCGTTTCAAGGATCCAAACCAGTGGGGCGCACCCGCGGGCGACCTCAACCAGGCCCGCTACAGCGCGCTCAAGGACATCAACGCAGGCAACGTCAAGGACCTGCAGATGTCGTGGGCGCAATCGACTGGCGCATTGCGTGGCCATGAAGGCCAACCCCTGGTGATCAACGATGTCGGCGGCAAGCCGATGATGTTCTTCATCAGCGGCTGTCCCGACATGTCCAAGTGCAACATCGTCCAGGCCCTCGATCTGTCCAACCCGGACCAGCCGGTCCAGGTATGGCACTACATGAAGACCAGCGGCCGCGATGAATCGGCAGTCCCGCGCGCGTGCTGCGACACGGTCAATCGCGGCGGTTCGTATGCCGACGGCAAGTTCGTGTTCGGCACGCTCGACGGCTACGTCATCGCGCTCGATGCGGCGACCGGAAAAGAAGCATGGGTCGTCAAGCATGCGCATCCGGACAAGGGCGAGACGATCACGCCTGCTCCGATCATCGTCAACGACAAGGTGTTCATCGGTTTCGGCGGCGACGAATTCGCCGCGCGCGGCCGTGTTACCGCCTATGCGCTGGCCGATGGCAAGAAGGTGTGGGAGTTCTACAGCAATGGCACCGACAAGGACATCGGCATGACCGCCAACTCGAACAAGGCGCATCCCGAGTACGGCACCGCCGGCAAGGATCTTGGCACCAAGACCTATCCGGGCGACGAGTGGACGCGCGGTGGCGGAGCGGCATGGGGCTGGTATGCCTACGATCCGGACCTGCACCTGGTCTATTACGGAACCGGCAATCCTGGCCTGTGGAGCCCGTCCTTCCGCTGCGGCGCCAAACCGCAGACGCAGGCCGCCTGCAACAACGGCGACTGGGACAACAAGTGGTCGATGTCGATCTTCGCGCGCAATGTCGATACCGGCGAAGTGGCGTGGGTGTACCAGAAGACGCCGTTCGACCAGTGGGACTATGACGGCATCAACGAAGTCATCCTCGTCGACAACATCAAGGACACCGCGGGCAAGGCGCACAAGGCCGTGGTCGAGTTCGACCGCAACGGCTTTGCCTATGTGCTCGATCGCGCCGACGGCACGCTGCTGCACGCGCACAAGTACGTGACGACGAACTGGGCCGAGAAGGTCGACATGAAGACCGGCCGTCCGGTCAAGGTCGCGGAGCATTCACCGCTGTTGCCGCAGGCTAACGTGCAGGCTTGCCCGTCCGCGATGGGCGGCAAGGACCAGCAGCCAGCGTCGGTCGACCCGGCCGATCCGGCCAACTTCTACGTGCCGACCAACAACTGGTGCATGGAGTTGAATCCGCAGGAACGTTCGCACACGCAGCAGGGCACGGTATACGTGTTTGCAAATGTGTACATGTATCCTGAGAAACCGGGCGTGACCGGCAAGCTGAAGAAGTTCAACGTCGAAACCGGCAAGACGGAATGGGAAATTCCCGATCCTTATCCGAACTGGGGCGGCACGCTGACGACCGCGGGCGGACTGGTGTTCTACGGCAGCCTCGGCGGCGACTTCCGCGCCGTCGACCGCAGCTCCGGCAAGGTCCTGTGGCAGCGCAAGCTGAGTTCCGGAATCATCGGCAACCCGATCACCTATTCGGTGAAGGGCAAGCAGTATGTGTCGATCCTGACCGGTATCGGCGGCTGGATCGGCCTGCCGGTAACGGCGGGTCTGGACCTGAACGACAAGTTCGGCGCCATCGGCGCAACGGCAATGACGAAGGCCGCGGGACTCAATGCCATCCCGCAGGGTGGCACGTTGTTCACGTTCCGTCTGGCCGGGGGCAGTAGCGCCGCCGGCACCGATTGATGATGCCGTTGAATCAGTGAAGTAACGCAGAACGCCCGGCCCAATTGCGCCGGGCGTTTCTTTGAAGATGGATTCTTTGAAGCTATGCGAGGATTCGAATTCTCTCGCTCCTGCCGGGCTTCTGCTCTACTCTCGCGGTTGGAATTTCGTTCTTCGTCCGCGGTCATAAGCGGTGACTGCCCGGGAGGATTTGCAGCATGAAACCTGTCTTCGCCTTGAGCCTGCTCGTTGCCGCATTCGCGGCCGCGCACGCCAGCGCCGACGCACCGGCATCTCTGAAGTCGCTCAGGGTTTGTGCCGATCCCGGCAACATGCCGCTGTCGAACCAGAAAGGCGAAGGCTTCGAAAACAAGATCGCCGAGGTTCTCGGCAAGGCGTTCGGTTCCGGCGTGCAGTACTACTGGCGACCCTCGTTCGAACGCGGACTGATGCGCACAACCCTGGCTGAAGGCAACTGCGACGTATGGATGAACATGGCGTCCGACACCGAAGGCGCGATTGTCACCAAACCGTTGTATCGCTCGACCTTCGTCTTCGTGTACCGCAGCGACAAGGGTTTCGGCACGTTCAAGACGATGGACGATCCGCGGCTGGATAAATTGCGAATAGGCGTCTACCAGGTATCGGCCATCCGCCAGGCGCTCGCGCAGCACGGCATCATGGCAAACACCGTCATTCACTATCTCAGCCACAACGGCGACCTGGTCGAGGAAAACCAGCCTTCGTACCAGATCCAGCAGGTCATCGACGGCAAGCTCGATATCGCCGCAGCCTGGGGTCCGATGGCAGGCTATTACAAGACGATCAAGCGCGCACCGCTGACGATCCAGCCGGTAAACCTGATCGACAATACGGTGCCGCTCGAATTCGACATGGCGCTCGCCGTGCCGCGCGGCCGGCCCGATATCGCCAAATCGGTCGAGCAGGCCCTGAACGATCGCAAGAGCGATATCAAGAAGATTCTCGACGACTATGGCGTGCCACTCGTACAGTGCGAAGACTGCATCGTTTCGGGGAGCTTGCCATCGCATGGTCCGTACAAATCGCAAGCGTTGTCGGAGCAGCAGACCGCGGAAGCCGCCAAGGCTGCCGATGCGCCAACCGATGAGGGCGTCACGCTCGCGCAGTTGAAGGAATGGCTCGCGAACGGCGCCGATCCGAACGAAGAGCTCGGCAACGCAATCCTCGGCCAGGATCTCGGCCGAATCGGCTACCTGCTCGAGCACGGGGCCGACATCAACGGTCGATCCGGCGACGGCTACACGCCCCTGATCAGTGCGGTGCGCTTCGGATTCGACAAGGTCGCCACGTATCTGATCGAGCACAAGGCCGACATCAACCTTGCAGACGCCAGCCACTGGACCGCGCTGATGTATGCGGCATGGAATGACGACGCGGACATGGTGCGCCTGCTGGCAAAGCATGGCGCAAAGCTCGACACGAGCGATCCCGACGGCATGAACGCGCTGTCGATAGCCACGCAGAATTCCAAGGTCAAGTCCGCCGCGGCGCTGATCGAAGCAGGCGCCGACGTCAATCACGTTGCGGGCAGCGGCGGCTACACGCCGCTGATGCTCGCGTCGACGGCCGGATCCCCGGAGACGGTCGACATGCTGCTCAAGCACGGCGCCAAGGTCAACGCCAGGAATTCCGGCGGCATCACGGCGCTGATGATCGTCGCCGCGAACAATCAGTCGAAGATCGCGGCGGCTCTGCTTGCTGCAGGTGCGGACGCCGCGGCGAAGAGCGATGACGGACGCACCGCGCTGTCCATCGCGCAGTCGAACAACAGCGATGCGCTGGTCAAACTTCTGCAGGCCAAGTCAGGCTGAACGTCGCAAAACAGCCGACAGTGCCCGATGCAATAAAGTTATAGTGTGATTCACTGCCAAGGTCAGGAGGTTTCAGTGTTGAGAAGAGTATTGGGCGCATGTGCCACCGCAACGTTTGCCGCCGCCACCATGTATACGCTGGGGACAGCGATAGCGGCCGAACAGGCCAAACCGGTCGACTATGCGACGACCAAGCCGGCTGATCTGGTTGCAAGCACGCCCAAGGGCAAGATTCAGAATCCGTACAAGGACACTCAGGCCGACATCGTCGCCCAGGGCGAGCACCTGTACTTGAGCTATGGCTGCAACGGCTGCCATGGCGGTGGTGGCGGCGGCGGCATGTGCCCGCCATTGACGAACGACACCTGGGTCTACGGTGGCGACGACGACACGCTGTTCCGCCTGGTCACGCTCGGCAGCGATGAATTGCAGAAGGCCGGATACGTGCGCAAGGGTCGCGAACCGGTTATTGGACCGATGCCGCCGTTCGGGGCCATCGTCAAGAGCTCGGACGACCTGTTCAAGATATTTGCATTCGTGCGTTCCAAATACAGCGACAACGCGGATCCGAAGTACAAGTTTGGCACGCCGCCCGAAGAGCAGTAGCCGGCCGCGGCCGCACACCGCCTGCCGAGGTGACATGTCGGCAACAAATCGCTTGCGAGTGTCCCACAATTGGGACACTTTGTGGATTTTGTTGCAGCGCAGTTTGCGCGCCCGTTGCAAAAGGGACAGGCTGTAGTCTCATGCGGCGGCAATCCGCGGACGCAGTGGTGTTGCCAACGTTCCGCTCCCACGAAAACCGGCAAACTTGGGCGAATTCCCTTGGGTATTCTCTTTCCAACATCGAATCACGCCTCACGAATTTTTAACGTCGTTCAGAGCGGACTGAAGCCAGCTGGCATCGATCCGCACGTCACACGTTCGTGGCTGCGCTGCGTCAAGGAATACGGCATCGAGCCATCGAGTCCGCGGCAGAATTCGGTGCTCGATCCGCAGACGGTTCGCGAGGCGCAACAGCGCATGGGCGAGCTGCTGCGTGTGGCGCGCGCCGAAATGGAAAGCCTGTACGAGCAGATCGCCGGTTCGGGTTTTGCCGTCATCCTGTCCGACACGCAAGGCGCGGTGATGAGCACGATCACCGATCCGACCTTGCAGCGTGAGTTTCGCCAAGCCGGGCTCTGGCATGGCGCGCTCTGGGACGAACGCCACGAAGGCACGAACGGCATCGGCACCTGCCTGGCCGAAGGCTGCTCGGTCACGGTGCACCGTGAAGAGCACTTCCGCGGCTACAACATCGGTCTGTCGTGCTCCGGTGCGCCGATCTTCGACCCGCATGGCCATATGCTCGCCGTGCTCGACGCCTCGTCGGTCAATTCCAACGACAGCCGCCTGGTCCAGCGCCATACGATGGCGCTGGTCAACATGTCGGCCAACCTGATCTCGCGCTGGAACTTCCTGAACGATTTCGGGCATGCCTGGATCCTGCGCTTCCACAGCCGCCCCGAGTTCGTCGGTCTGCTGCACGAAGCGCTGCTCGCAGTCGATGGCTCCGGCAATGTGCTTGCGCTGAACGAGAGCGCACTGCTTCAGCTCGGCAACTCGAACCGGAACGCGTTCGTCGGCCAGCCGGTCAGCAAGTTCTTCAAATTCGATTTCGAAACGCTCGAACGGCGCGCGAGCAGCGAGCCGAGCACGATCTGGCCGGTGCGCGATCTCAGCCACGGCCGGCGCTTCTTCGCCCTCGTTCGCGCGCCGCTGCGCAAGACGTTGAACGCGGCGGCGTCGCCGGCGATCGAACAGCGCATCGTACCTGCAGCCGAAACTTCGCGTACCGAGGCAGCGTTGCGCCATGTCGGCGAAGACCCGCAAATGCGCAAGAACCTTGCCTGCGCGCGGCAGCTGTTCGCCAAGCAAGTGCCGATCCTGTTGCAGGGCGCGACCGGAACCGGCAAGGAAGCATTTGCAAAGACGCTGCACCGTACCAGCCTGTGGTATGACAAGCCGTTCGTGACGGTCAACTGCGCCGCGATCCCGGAAAGCCTGATCGAAAGCGAGCTGTTCGGCTACACGCGCGGCGCG
>DASSGP010000286.1:0-15343 GCA_035693405.1 Rudaea sp.
GGCGGTTCGCAAGTGGCGTTCTCGCCGCAGTTCCTGACGATCCAGGCCGGCGATACGGTCACTTTTTTGAATCTGGGCGGTTATCACAACGTCGTAGCCGACGATGGCTCGTTCCGTTGCGCACACGGATGCGACGACGACGGCCAGGGCGGCAACGGAAACGCGAGCGACTCGTTCTGGCTTGCCACGGTGGCGTTTCCGAATGCGGGAACTGTAGGCTATTTCTGCGAGCCGCACGGTTCGCCTGGCAGCGGAATGTACGGAACGATCGAAGTCCTCGCGCCGGCGCCACCAGCGCCGGTCGACCCTGCCCCCAGCGGTAGCGCAAGGCTCGACGCTTTGCTTGCCTTCGCTGTCACCGTTGTAGCGCTGCTGCGTTTGCGCCGGATTGGACGTGACCGCGCGCTCGGCCGTACGGGGCGACGGCGCCGGTAACTCGCGGCGCGCGCAGAACTTCTTGGGCCTTTTAGGACAGTCAGCGCGCGCTGCGTGAACGGCGGCGCCAACTCAGCCCAGCGCCAAGGATCAGCGCTGCAACCAGCAGCAAATAGAGTCCCGCGCTACCGTTCGGAACATTGTCGATCGCTGGCCGTGGCGGTGGCTGGAGTGGCGGAGCCGGACGCACGGTGATCGTGCCGAACATGCCCTGTCCCGCTGCGCCGTGAATTTCGCAGTGATAGCCGAACGTGCCGGGCGACGCCAACGTGACCGTTGAACTCCACAGCACGGAATCCGGATCGCCACCGCTGCCACTGCAACTTTGCGCGCAGCGAAACGACCCATCGTCGGCGGCGACGTTGTGGAAACCACCCCGGTTGATGAAGGTGACCGAGTCGCCGGCAGTGATCGTCAGCGTGGCCGGCGAGAACACAAGCTGTGCGCCGCCGACATCGATGTTCCAGTTCGCCGCATCAGCGTCGGCCACGGCAAAGACGAAGGTTGCCGAAGCCAGGGCGTATCGGAAAACGCCACGACCGCGCCGGCGCGCGAGTTCACTCATTGGCAAGCTCCCCTGTTGGTTGCGACCCAAGAGTATCAGGCGGATCAGTATCGGGCATAGCGGCCAGCATAGTCGTATGCAGATCATTCGATCGCTCAGGCTTGCTTTACCGTGGCGCTGCCGCACTGCGCCGCATCCAGCCGGCAATGCTGAGGCGATCGCGCTTTGCAGGCAGCACCTCGTGCTCGAAGTCGGCGCTGAGAAACACGACCAGCGTGCCGGCAATGGGGAAAATATCGCGATGTGCGACCGGTGCCTGAGCCGGCAGATGCAGGCGCAGCGCGCCGCCGTCGGCCTCGCGCCAACCGGCATTCAAATACAGGACAGTCGACAACACGCGAGCATCATCGTCGCGAAAGCGGTCGCGGTGGCGCGCATAGCCTGCGCCGGGCGGATAGAGTGCGAAATGGGCGTCGAGTTCTTCGAGGCCGAGCAGAAGTTCCCGGTTCAGCGCGTGCCGCAATATGCCCATGCGCGACCAATAGCGTTCTTGCGCCGCGCTCAATGCCGCCGGATCGAACCACTTCGTATGGTCGCCGCGAACAGCAGCGTCCAGTTGCCGGCCTCCCGCGCGTCCGATTGCGGCCGGTTGCAGCGCTCCGCACGTTTGGAGCTCCCCGCATTCGGACGCCAGCGCTGCAATCGTCGAGTCTTGAAGGAACTCCTCGACAACGACGTAGCCGTCGCGAGTGAGTTCCGCGGCGACGTGCGCAGACAGGGGCGAATCGGGCATCATTCGCGCAGCATACCTTCCTGGCCACCCCCGATCATGCCGAATCTGCCGCGCGTCACTGCATCGCTGCTCGTTGCGAACGTGCTGATCTACCTGTTGCAACAGGGCGGCGGCGGCGACAGTCTGCTCGTGAACTTTGCGCTGTGGCCCCTGGGTCCCGGGCATGTCGAGCCGCTCGGCAACGGGACTGTGGTCCGGATCGCATTCGAACCGTGGCAGGTCATTACCTACAGCTTCCTCCACGGCAGCACGACGCACATCCTGTTCAACATGCTGGCGTTGTGGATGTTCGGCGGTCCGGTCGAAAACGTGCTCGGCGAACGGCGCTTCGTCATCTTCTATTTTGCCTGCGTCCTCGGCGCGGCGTGCGCCCAGCTGGCGGTCATGTACCTGTTTCAGCCGGGGCACTTCTATCCGACCGTTGGCGCATCGGGCGGCGTGTTCGGGCTGCTGCTCGCATTCGCGATCTTCTATCCGCAGGCAAGACTCGCGCTGATGTTCGTGCCGATTCCCGTGCCGGCGCCGATTTTCGTCACCGGCTATGTGATCCTCGAGTTGATCCTCGGCGTCACCGGCACGCAGGCCGGCGTTGCACACTTTGCCCACCTCGGCGGAGCGCTGGTAGGCTTCGTCCTGATCCGGTACTGGAGGCAGCGCGCTTCGCCCCGCTACTGACCTCATTGCCGGTAGATCGTACCGTTCTTCATCACGAACGTGACACGCTGCAGCGCACTGATATCGGCCAGAGGATCACCCGGCACGGCGACGATATCGGCGTAGCAGCCTGCGGCCAACCGGCCGATATCCTTGTCCCAGCCAAGCAGAGCCGCGCCGTTCACCGTGCCGGCCTGGATCGCCCCAAGCGCAGTCATGCCGTTTTGCACGAGCAGCACGAATTCGCGCGCCTGCGTGCCGTGCGGGAATGGTCCGACGTCCGAACCGAGTGCAATCGGCACTTTCGCCGTCAGTTGCCGTTTGAACTGCTCGATATGGTAAGCCTGGATCGCCCGATAGCGGGCGCCGGCTTCGGGCGTGGCGGCATGCTCGCCGAAATATTCCAGGACGGCAAACGTCGGCACGGCGAAAATATTGCGTTCGTGCATCAGCTTCATCGTCGCGTCGCTGAGCTGGTAGGCGTGATCGATCGACGCGACACCCGCGCGCGCCGCCATGCCGGCACCGGGTTCGCCGGTCGCATGCACGGCGACCTTTCGGCCGAGCCGGGCGGTTTCGCGCACGGCGGCGCGCAGTTCGTCTTCGCTGTACTGATTCGGCGTCGAGAACTCGCCATTGGCGATGCGATCCTTGCCGGTCTCGTAGATCTTGGCGAAATCGGCACCGAGCTTGGCTTGCGCGCGGATCACCGTGACGAGTTCATCGGCATTGTTGGCGTAGGTTGCGTTCGGCTGCGCGTGTTCGTCCGGGTTGTAGGTGTTTGCATCCTCGTGGCCGCCGAGAATGTCGATCGCATTGCCACTGATGCGCAGGCGTGGACCCGGGATCGCGCCGCGGTTGATCGCGTCGCGCACGGCGGTGTCGGCCGAGCCGGCGCCTTCGGTTCCCATGTCGCGCTCGGCGGTGAAGCCGGCCAGCAGGTCGTCGCGCGCAGCGAGCGTCGCGCGGATCGTGCGTTCGGGCACGGACTCGTTGAAGGTCTGCTCGGCTTCGCCGCCGGGATGCAGGAACAGATGCACGTGCGCATCGATCAGTCCGGGAAGCAGGGTCGTGTCGCCCAGATCGATGACGCGCGCGTTGGCAGGATGCTCGACATTCGAGCCGACCGCCGCAATGCGCTCGCCGCGCACCAGCACTTCGCCCGGAATCAGCAGCTTGCCGGACTCGACGTCGAGCAGACGCGCCGCGTGCAGCACCACCGGCGCTATCGGCGCCTGCGCTTGCGCGGACAGGTCTGCCCACAGGAACACAGAAGCGACAATCGCGGCGCAACCGATATCTTTCAGCACACGCGCAAACAGATAGGTCATTGTGGATCCGTCACCGGGGCGATGAAAAGCATACAGTGCTCTTTGAAGCGGTGGATCAACGCAGCGACAGGAAATCCGCGCTGCAGACGAAGCGCACGGCGTCCAGGCGCAGCAGCGCGCGCGGCAGCGATTCGCGCAAACCCTCGAGTTCGGTGGCGACTGCTTCGATTTCGGCAGCGCCGACGGCGGGATTGACCTTCGCCAGCGCCGTGAGGCGCTCATGCTCGGCGCCGAGATCGCGCTGTGCCGCGTCGATCGCGCGGGCGATTTCCGCATCGGCGCGCCCACGCGCGATTTCCTCGCAACCCTTGAGCATCGGCGGAATGATTTTCGCGAAGAACTTGCGATAACGCGGCGCGTCGGACGGACGCAGCACGGCGCGCTGCACGACTGCCGGGCTGACCGCGTAGTCCGCACGCTCGCGCAGGCGCGAATCGACCGCGACGCGCAGCGGCAGTGGCGGCAGGAAGCGGTCGGCCGCCAGTGTGGCCGGCGCGTTCGCGTCGAGCACGAACAGCGTCTCGAGCAATACGCTGCGTGGCGGCAGGCCATCGTCGACGAGGAACGCCGCGTTGCCGAGTTCGCCGTCGAGCAGCAGTTCGAGCGCGCCGGTCACCATCGGATGGTCGGCGCCGAGAAATGGCAGGTCCTCGCGCGTAAGCGCGACGGCGCGGTCGAACGTCACCATCTGCTTGCCGTCGCGAAGTCCCGGGAAGCCGTCGGTGCTGATGTATTCGGGATCGAGCAGGTGGGTGCGCGCGCCCTGGTCCTCGCTTTCGACGCCGAACTGCTCGAACAGGCGCAGGACGAAATCGTCGGCCGCATGGTCGGCGTCGACCGCGGCGAGCGCGCGATAGAGCAGCTGCAGGCGCGCTTCGCGCTGATTCGCCAGTTCAAGCAGGCGGTCGCGCCCGTCGTGGATCAGCGCCGACAGTTGCGCGTGCGTGGCCTGCGTCTCGGCGACCAGCGAGTCGATCTCGGCATCGGATTCGTCGGCGCCGCGCGCATGTTCGACTGCCGTACGCTGCAGACGTTCGCCATAGCGCCGGTACAGTTCGCGGCCGTCGGCCGGACTGCTGCGAAACGCATCGAGGCCGTCGTCGTACCAGCGCACCAGCGCCTGCTGGGCGCTGCCCGGGAATACGGCGACGTGGATGTCGATGTCGCTGCCCTGGCCGATGCGGTCGAGCCGGCCGATGCGCTGCTCGAGCAGGTCCGGATCGAGCGGCAGGTCCCAGAGGATCAAATTGTGCGCAAACTGGAAATTGCGGCCTTCCGAGCCGATCTCGGCGCACAGCAGCAGGCGCGCTCCTTCGGTCTCGGCGAAGAACGCGGCGTTGCGGTCGCGCTGCACGATCGTCATCGCCTCGTGGAAGCGCGCCAGCTTGACGCCGCTGCGCGTGCGCAACGCTTCTTCGAGCGCGAGCACCTTGGCCTGGCTGCGGCAAATCAGCAGGAATTTTTCGTCCGCGTTGCGCTCGACCAGGCCGATCAGCCAGGCAAGGCGCGGATCGTCTGCGTAATCCGTCGCGTGCGGCGCCGGTGGCTGCTGCGCGTCTGACAGGAACTCGGCGAGCAGACGCTGGCGGAAGTCGTCGTCGATAGCGGCGGCGTCGAGTTCGGTCACGTGCAGGATGCGCGGCGGAAATCCGCCAACCGTGGCGCGGCGGCTGCGGAACATCGAGCGCCCGGTGCCGTGACGGTCGATCAGGGCATCGATCACGCTTCCGGCCGACTGCGGATTGCCGAGAGCCGAGATCAGTGCCGGATCGTCGTGCAGTATCGTTCCGAGCTGCGTCAGTTCGGGGCCGCCCAACGGCTGCGCATTTTGCAATTTGTCCACAATGCGCGAAAGTTCGACGTAGCCTTCGGCCTCGTGCTGGTAGCGTTCCAGGTCGCCATAGCGCGCCGGGTCGAGCAGGCGCAGGCGGGCGAAGTGGCCGGTGCGGCCGAGCTGTTCCGGCGTTGCCGTCAGCAGGATCAGGTTCGGTATCGAGCGCGCCAGCCGTTCGGCCAGCGCGTATTCGGGGCTCGTCGCCTGCGGACTCCAGGCCAGATGATGCGCTTCGTCGACGATCAGCAGGTCCCAGCCGGCATCGAGCGCCTGCTCGCCGCGTTTTGCCGAATCGCGCAGCAAGGCGATATCGGCGATCACGAGCTGCTCGTCCTGAAACGGATTGCGGCCATCGCCGCCAAGTTCGATCGCTTCGCAGCGTTCCTCGTCGAACACCGCAAACGACAGGTTGAAGCGGCGCAGCAGTTCGACGAACCACTGATAGACGAGGACCTCGGGTAACAGCACGAGCACGCGTGAGATCCGGCCGCTGGCCAGCAACTGGCCGAGGATCATGCCGGCTTCGATCGTCTTGCCGAGGCCGACCTCGTCCGCGAGCAGCACGCGCACCGGCCGGCGCGATGCGGCGACTTCAGCCACGCGCAGTTGGTGCGTGATGAGATCGATACGCGCCGACATCAGGCCCCAGGCCGGCGAGCGGCGGGCCTCGGCGCGCCGTATCAGCGCGGCGGCGCGGAAATCGAAGCGGTCGGGGCTGTCGACGCGTCCGGCGATCAGGCGCGCGTCGGCGCGCGACAGATCCTGGGCATCGTCGAGTTCGCCTTCGCTGAGGCTGGCTTCGGCGCCGACGTAGTGCAGCGCGCCGTTGTGCGATTCGACGCGCTCGACGACGAAGCTGCGGCCGCCGCCACTGATCTTGTCGCCGGGGCGGAATTGCGCGCGCTGCAGCGGCGCGGCGTGCGTCGCGTAGGCACGCAAGGTGCCCGACGCGGCGAAAACGACCTGCACGGTGCGCCCTTCGACGCGCAGGACCGTGCCCAAGCCAAGCTCCGGCTCGGCCAGCGAGATCCAACGTTGTCCGGGCGCGAAGGGCATAACGTGATTCTAACCGCGTCGGTGTAAATTTCGTTCAACTGGCGTAACCGATCGATCGAGCATAATCAAATCGGGCATGATCAACGGTCGCTCGTGCGGCAGACAGGAGAACAGCATGGCCAACGAACCGGGTAAACCCGACTTTTCCAATGTGCAAAGCGGCGCTACGACCTCCGCTCCGGCGCCGGCGAAAGCCGATTTCAGCAACGTGAAATCGGGTGTCGTTTCGACCGCGCCGGCCGAAACGCAGACCTATACGGTGGTCGCCGGCGACAATCTGTCGAAGATCGCGAAGCGATTCTTCGGCAATGCCAATCGCTGGCACGATATTTTCGAAGCCAATCGCGACCAGATCAGCAACCCGGACATGATCCGGGTCGGTCAGGTGCTGAAAATTCCCGCCGCGCCCACCAGCAAGACCTGATCCTGGGAGGAGATGTCATGAAGTACTCACGCAATTCGTTTCTTACCGCCGCGGCGCTCGCCGCCGCACTCGCGCTGTCGGCCTGCGGCAAGCAGGAAGCGCCGCCCCCGGCACCCGCGCAGACGGCTCCCGCGCCTGTACCGGCCACGCCGCCACCGCCAGCCGCAACTCCGGCTGCTCCGACGACGACGGTTTCGTCGCTCGTGCTCGGCAATGCGCTCGACGGAGGCGGCAAGATTGCCTCGCCCGCGACGACGTTCGCGTCCAAGGACACGATCTATGCGCAGGTCGTGACGGCGTCTACCGGCGGATCGGGCTCGGCCTCGATCATGGCCAAGTGGACCTACAACATGGGCCAACCGGTCAGCCAGAACACCGAGTCGGTGTCGACGGCGGCCGGAACCGCCACGACGACATTCCACATCAGCAAGCCCGATGGATGGCCGGCCGGCAAATATGAGGTGCAGATCAGCATCGACGGCAAGCCGGTAACGAACGCGGCCTTCGAGGTGAAATAGCAATCGCCTCTCCCGCTGGCGGGAGAGGCCGGCGCGCACTGCGCGCCGGGTGAGGGTGGCGCGTGAGCGGGCGAATTCGCCGCCGGATGTACCACCCTCATCCGCCCCACCTACACGCGCGACGGACGTGAAAGGTATTGCGAACGAGTCCGCAGCGCGTGTAGGTGGGACACCTTCTCCCGCCAGCGGGGGAAGGGGAAGCACTACCAGATCTTCACCCGAACGTCGCTGCCGCGCACCATCGCGTCGCCGCCCTTGCAAGCGAACGCCTGTGCGTACGTCGGCATGTTCGACGGCGCGCCGATCGCGCGATATTTCGCCGGTGCGTGCGGGTCGGTGTTCAAGCGGACTTCCTGCGCTTTCGGCAGGATGTTTCCAGCCCAGACACGGGCGAATGCGATGAAGAAGCGCTGGTCTTCGGTATAGCCGTCGATTTTTTCGTGCGCTTCGCCAGGATTCTTCTTCAGCGCGACCTGCAGCGCGTCGTAGGCGACGTTGAGTCCGCCGAGATCGGCAATGTTTTCGCCGAGCGTCAACTGGCCGTTGACGTGCTTGCCGGGCAGCGGTTCGTAGGCATTGAACTGATCGGCGAGTTTTTGCGTGCGCGCGTCGAACTGGGTTCGGTCCTCCGGCGTCCACCAGTTGTGGTTGTTGCCGAACGGATCGAACTTGCTGCCCTGGTCGTCGTAGCCGTGCGTGGACTCGTGACCGATCACGGCGCCGATGCCGCCGAAGTTCAGGGCATCGTCGGCCTTGAAGTCGAAAAACGGCGGCTGCAGGATCGCGGCTGGAAAATTGATCGTGTTGTCGGTCGGGCTGTAGTACGCGTTGACGGTCTGCGGCGTCATGCGCCATTCGAGCCGGTCGGTCGGCTTGCCGATCTTGGCGACCTCGTAGTCGTAGTTGTACTGGCGCGCGCTGCGAACGTTGGCGAAGTAATCGTCCGGCGAGATCTTCAAGCCCGACCAGTCGCGCCATTTGTCTGGATAGCCGATTTTCGGCAGGAACGTCTGCCACTTGGCCAGCGCTTTCTGCTTGGTTTCCGCGCTCATCCAGTCGAGGTTTTCGATCCGCGCCTTCAAGGCGCTGCGGACATCGTCGATCAGCGCCTGCGCGCGAGCTTTCGCTTCCGGCGGAAATGTCCTGGCCACATACAGTTCGCCCAAAGCCTGGCCCATGCCGCCATTGACGGCTTCCAGCACGCGCTTCCAGCGCGGTTGTTGTTCCTTCTGGCCGTTCAACGTCTGGCCGTAGAAGGCAAAATTCTCGTCCTCGAATGCCTTGGACAGATATGGCGAGGCGCCATCGATGATGTGAAAGCGCAGATACGCCTGCCAATCCGCGATCGATACGTCGGCAAGCATGCGGTCGAACTCGGCGAAGAATTTCGGCTGCGACAGCGAGAAGCCTTTTTCGACGCGCGCGCCTTGCGCGGCGAAGAACGGCGCCCACGAAAAATGCGGTGTCGCCTGATCGGCTTCGGCAATCGTGACGAAATGGTACTGATTCTTCGGATCGCGAAGTTCCACGCGCGACAGCGAGGCCGCGGCAAGGCGCGTCTCGAACTTCATGACGATATCGGCCTGCTTGACGGCATCGTCGGCTGGGACGCCGGTCAGCTGCAGCGTCTTGGCGATGTGCTCGACATAGGCTTTGCGCAGGTCGGCGTAGTCGTCCTTGCTGTAGTAATCCGGTGTCGGCAATCCGAGGCCGCCCTGGAACGTCGAGGCGATCTGTGTCTTGGCGTCGTTGTAGTCGGCACGCGCGCCAAACTGGAACACGATGCCGCGGCCGCGCGCGAAATCCTCGCGCAGGAAGGCGACGAGATCGGTGTTGGTCTTCAGAGCGGCAACCTTCGCCAGGTCCGGCTTGATCGGATCGAAACCGGTTTTCTCGACTGCCGGTTCGTCCATGCCTGACCGGTACAGCCAGCCGATCTTCTGGGCGTTCGAGCCTGACTTGTCCGTAGCGGCATCTTTCGCTGCCGCTTCGGCGATCTCGTGCTGCGTATCCAGGCTTTTCTCGGAGAGCTGATCGAATGCGCCCCAGCGCGTGCGATCCGCGGGAATCGGATTGGCGGCGATCCAGCTCGTGTTGACGAAACCGTTGAGGTCGGCGCAAGGGCTGATCTTGCTGTCGAGTTCGCTCGACGAAATCCAGCCGACGGAGTGCGCGTGGCCGCTACCGGCGGCGGCGCTCAGCGCGAGGGCGAGGAACAGCGGTTTGAGCCTGATTGTCTTCATATCTGCCTTCTCGGGACTTGTTGGATTACCAGATCTTTACGGCTACGGCGTCGCTGCGAACCATGGGGTCGCCGGGCCGGCAGCCGAATGCGTGCGCGAAAGCCGGCAGGTTGCTCAGCGGCCCATTGACGCGATACTTCGCCGGCGCGTGCTCATTCGATTGCAGCTGCAGGCGCAACTGCTGCGGCCGCTGCTGCTCGCGCCAACTCTGCGCGTAGGCAAGGAAGAAGCGCTGGTCGGGCGTGAGACCGCCGATTGGCGTATTGCTGCGGCCTTGCGCAGTCAACTTGAACGCATCGTAGGCGACGAGCAGGCCGCCGAGGTCGGCGATGTTCTCTCCGAGCGTCAGCCGGCCGTCGATGTGCAGCGAATCGACCGGCACGTAGGCATTGAACTGCCGGACCAGCACCTGCGTGCGTGCCTCGAAATGCGCGCGATCCGCGCTGCTCCACCAATCGGCCAGATTGCCGTTCGCGTCGAACTTGCTGCCCTGGTCGTCGAACGAATGCAGCATCTCGTGGCCGATCACGCCGCCGATTGCGCCGTAGTTCAGCGCATCGTCGGCCTGCGCATCGAAATACGGCGGCAGCAGTTGCGCGGCGGGAAACACGATCTCGTTGCGCATCGGATTGTTGTAGGCGTTTACGGTCTGCGGCGTCATGTCCCACTCGGCGCGGTCGACCGGACGATTGAACTTCGCGAACTGACGCCGTGCATCGAATGCCGCGGCGGCGCGCATGTTGAGATAGTACGAGTCGCGCGAAATCTCCAGTGTCGAGTAGTCGCGCCAATGGTCCGGGTAGCCGATCTTCGCACCGAGCGTGTCGAGTTTCGCGTACGCGGTCTGTCGCGTCGTATCACCGATCCAGTCGAGGTTCTGCAGGCGCGTGCGCAAAGCGGCCTTGAGGTTGCCGATAAGTTCCAACGCACGCTGCCTGGATTCGGGCGGCATCACCTTCTCGACGTAGGCCTGGCCCAGCGCCTCGCCGAGAGCGACGTCGGTGCTTTCGATCGCCCGTTTCCAGCGTGGCTTGTTGTCCTTGACCCCGCGCAAAGCGCGGCCGCGGAATGCGAAGTCCGCGTCGACGAACGTCTTGCCGAGATACGGCGCCGCGGCATTGATCAGCTGCCAGCGCAAGTAAGACTGCCAGGTGGCAACGGGAACTTCGCCGAGCGCCTTGCCGGCCGCAGCGAAGAATTCGGGTTGCGCGAGCGAAAACCGCTGCACGTCCTCGCGCCCGCCAGCGGCAAACAGCGCCGGCCAGGCGAAGTGTGGCGAAGCCGCATCGGCCTGCGCCAGCGTGACGACGTGATAGGAGTTCTGCGGGTCGCGCAGCGCCAGGGAGTCCAGCGATGCCTTCGCCAGAAGCGTCTCCAGATCCAGCACGTGGCCGGCTTCTTCTTTCGGCCGGGCATCGCCGAGCAAGGCGAGCATCTGGCCGATGTGTTCGCGATAATGCGCGCGCAACAGGGCCGACTTGGCGTCGTGGCGCAGGTAGTAGTCGCGATCCGGCAGGCCGAGTCCGCCCTGGCCCGCGTAGGCGATGTTCGTTGCCGAGTCCTTGAGGTCTTCCTGCGCCTGCAATTCGAACAATACGTCGAAACCACGAACGTGCCAGTCGCGGATGAGCGCCGCGACATCATCTGCCGTCTTCAGCGCGGCGATGGCTGCCAGGTCTTCGCGCAGCGGCGCCAGGCCGGCGCTCTCGATAGCGGCCTCGTCGATCGCGGCGGCGTAGAAGTCGCCGATCTTGCGGATCGGGCCGTCGCCGGGCAGGAGCCCAAGTGCCTCGGAGGCCATGGATGGCCGGGAGAGGCCGCCGGCGGGCTGCGATGCCGCATTGTCCAGAATGTCTCTTAGTATATCGAGGTTGCGCTGGTCGATCTCCTCGTCGACGCCCCAGGTATCGTGATCGGCCGGAATGCCTGTCGTGCGCAACCAGGCGCCATTGGCGTACTGGAAGAAGTCGTGACAGGGGTTCGCCGAGCTGTCGATGTTTGCCGTCTGCAGTCCATGCTCGCCGCCATGGGCAAGCGCCGCCGCGGCAAGCAACAGCAGTGCGCAGGATTGCGCAAGGCGCAGGGGCATACAGACTCCGGAAGCCGACGCCGCAGCGTACGGGGCGAGCTGCGAAGCCTACAGTGTGAAAGGTCACTGTAGAGCGGGCGGCGGCGTAAAGAAAAGTTATCGCCTCCGGGAAAACGTGTGCCCCGCGCGCTGTGGCGCCGTCCGCCGAAAAATGCTCCTGCATTTCCGGCATACCGGCCATCCATGGCCTTCGCCGAAAAATGCTCTTGCATTTCCGGCATACCCGCCATCCATGGCCTTCGCCGAAAAATGCTCCTGCATTTTCGGCATACCCGCCATCCATGGCGGTAAAAAAACGGCCGGAAAATCCGGCCGGGGAAGAGACGAAACGATCGGGGCCTTGACCCCGCGAAAACGATAGCGCACGCGCGACGGTCCGCCCTGTGCCGAAAGGCACGCTAGCGACGTTCTCCGATGAATAGCATCCGCGGGTATTTCTTCCCCTCTCTCCATCGAATGATGGGGAGAGGGCAGGGTGAGGGGCCAGACTTTCCGACCGCAGGCGTGGCGGTAGTTGGTGGCAGGCGCGCTGCGTCTATCACGCACCCCTCACCCCGACCCCTTCCCCGCTAGCGGGGAGAGGGAGCCATCCCACCATCTCGCCAATTCGTTTGCCTGGGCCTACGCTGTGAAGCGCGTTGCAGCCAGCCAGTGTGCCGCTAGTCCGCCGGTGGCAGCTGCAGGTTGCCGTCATCCGGATGACTGCCCGACGGCAGCGACTCGGGACCGATGGCGCCGCCGGAGATGATGAACGCCATTGCCTGATCGACGCTCCAGTCGGTCGCGATCAAATCCTCGACCGGAACGATTTCCAGATATCCGCCGGTCGGATTCGGCGTGGTCGGGACGTACACGGCGGCGAGCTCGCGCCCGTGCGTGTTCTTGAACACGCGCGTGACGAAGCCGAACGTCTTCATTTCGGGCGTCGGGAATCCGATCAGCACGACGCGCTGCGTTCCCGCCGGTTTGGTCTGCATCAACGTCATCAGTTTCTTTGCGCCGCCGTAGATCGAGTGCACGAGCGGTATGCGCTCGATCATGCGGTCGAGCGCGCCGAGCAGGCGCTGGCCGAACACGCGATTCGCGGCCCAACCGAGCAGGTACAGCGCAACGACCGTGGCGATGAACGCAATGATCGACTGGAACCAGACCTGGCTCAGCCAGGTCTGCGCGCCGGGAAATGCCGCGCTCAGGCCGGCGAAAAGGCCGGCTACGACCGGCGCGCCAACGTGCGAGAGAAAGCTGAAGATGAACGCGAAGACGACCCAGGTCAGCCACAGCGGGATGAATGTCAGCAGCCCGGTGATCAGGTAGCGTTGCAGGTAAAGACGGCGCATGTGTTTTCGTTCTGGAGCGGGGCGCCTACATCATAACGCGAGCGCGTGCGTCATTTGACGATCGGCGGAATTTTGTCGCCGTCGAACTCGCGCAGCACGCGGAAACCGATCGTCGTGTAGCCGACGTCGACACCGGCGTCGTCGACGAAATCGATGCGCTGATCCGTTGCGCTGTCGCGCCACGAACTGCCGCTGAACAGGCGTTCGGAGCAGGCACCGTCGTCGTTCTTGCCCGTGCGTGCCGCGGACTTGCAGTCGCGCATCCATTCGCTGACATTGCCGACGAGGTCGTGAATGCCGATCTGGTTCGGCTTGAACTGGCCGACCGGTGCGGTGAATGCGAAACCGTCGCTGCATCCGGTGGCCGGGCCGCGGCTGAACACCGCGCGCTTGTCGTCGGCGAGATCGCCTTGCGCGCAGATGCCGAGGTTCGCGGCATTCCAGCGCGTTGCATGCAGCCACTCGGCGCGCGAGGGCAGGCGATAGCGCGCGTGCATTCGCGCGCCAAGCCATTGCGCGTACGCATTCGCGTCGGCCCAGCTGACGCAGACAGCCGGATGCGAATCGTTCTGGTCGAACCCGGGTTCGCGCCAGCTCAGCTTGCGCAACACGGAAAGCGGCGACCTGGGTTCACGGCATTTCGCTGCGTCGCGGCCGGTGGCGCGCGCGAATGCCGCGTACTCGCCGCGTGTGACTTCGTAGCGCGCGAGCGCGAACGAATGACCGATGTCTTCGCGTTGTCCGCTACGGGAAAACAGCGCTGGCACGAACGCAAGGTCCGGACCGCCACGATCGCGCAGCCGCGTTCCGGGAGCGAGGTCGGCAAGACGCGGCGCCGCTGGCGGCTCGGGCTTCGGCGCGTCAGCGCCATCCGCTACCGGTCGTGGCGCCGATGCCTGCTGCGCCGACGTTTCGGCCGAGGCGGCTTTCGCTGGTTCTTCGCCTGCAGCGGTGTCGACATTCGTCGAAGCAGTTTCCGCGGCCGCCGGCAAGGTCGTAGCCGCAGCCCCGGTTTGCGTCGCCACCGACGGGTCCGGCGCAACGGCAGCCGACGTTTCGTGGGCGTGGCGCAGGCGGGTCAGTCCGTATCCGATCAGAGCCGCGCCTCCCAGACCAAGCACGACAGCGGCGACCATGCCGGCGATCGCGCGCGTATCGCGTTGTGGCGCATTCAGGGCGGACATCGGCTTGGTCGCATACGCGGCGGCCGGAGCGGCGCCGAGTTGCGCAGCAATCCCATCGAGCGCGGCTTCCATTTGCGCCGCCGTCTGGAAACGCTCGGCCGGGGACTTGGCCATCGCGCGATCGATGAATTCCTGCCAGTGGCGCCGGGCGGAGCGCAGCCGCGGCACCGGCTGCTCGACATGAGCGAGCGCAACGGCCAACGCATCCGGACCGTGGAACGGCAAATCGCCGCTGAGCATCTCGTAGGTGACGACACCCAGGCTGTAGAGGTCCGCGCGCCCGTCGATCGTGTGGCCGCGCGCCTGTTCCGGACTCATGTAGCCCGAGGATCCCATCGTCGAGCCTTCGCGCGTCACGCGCGCGGATTGATGCGTGGCCAGTGCGATGCCGAAGTCGGCGAGCAACGGACGATCGAGCTTGTCGAACAGCACGTTCTCGGGCTTCACGTCGCGATGCACGACGCCCAGGGTGTGCGCGTAACCGAGCGCGCGGCAGAGCGCGCGCACGACCGCGACGATCGCCGCCTCGTCCTCGCGCAGGTCGCGCGTCGACAGGTCGCCGTTCGGCAGATAGGGCATCACGTAGTACAGCCGCCCGTCGTCGGTGCGTCCGACGTCGAAGATGCTGACAATGTGCGGATGATCCAGGCGCGCGATCGTGCGCGCCTCGCGCTCGAAGCGCGTCACCGTCTCCTCGAAGTCCTCGCCGGGCGGCCCGGCCTGGCCATCGACGGCCTCGGCGAGCGTGCGTTCTACTGCCAGCACCTTGATCGCCACCGGTCTGGACAGCGATGCCTGCATGGCCAGGTAGACGTCGGCCATCCCGCCGCGACCCAGGCGTCGGCTGATGTCGTAGCCGGCAATGTGCGGCAGCGGGTCGCTTTTGGCGTCGTTCATGACCACAGTGCGATGGTGCGGTGAGCAAATACTATCCGAAGCC
>DASSGP010000287.1:0-2967 GCA_035693405.1 Rudaea sp.
CGACCCGGCGTAGGCCTGGTTCAGCGGGTCGAGGTCGCGCGCGCGTATCTGGTGTCCGAGCGCTTCATCGAAACGGGCGCGGCGACGCAGGGCGAAGCCCAGGGCCGAGTGGGCAGTCGCGGAGTTCGGCCGCAAAAGTACCACTGAAGCCAGGTCCACCAACGCGCCGTCAAGGTCGTCGGCGACATACATCATGTAAAGGCCGCGCGCCAGTTGAGCCTCGGGCAACTGCGCGTCGATGGCCAAGGCGCGCTCGAAGGTTTTCTTTGCGGCTGCTCCGTCCGCGGGAAGCCGACGCGCGAAGAACGTCCAGGTCTGCGCCTGCGACAGCAGTGCCTGCGCGTCCGCATAGTCGGGGTCGAAAGCAACTGCCTCTTCGAGCAGCCGCCTGGATTCGGCTACGCCCGTATCGTCATCTGGCGTTTCGTTGCGGAACACGGCCAGCGCGCGCAGGTATCGGTCATAGGCGTCGCCACTGTTGGTCGCCACACGGTCCAGCTCGCCGCGTTCGGCGCGGCTCAGCGTGGCGGACAGCGCCGCGGCAACCTGGCGCGCCACCGCACTTTGCAGTTCGAGCACATGCGTCATGTCGCGGTCGTAGTTCGCCGCGAACAGGTGGTGATCGTCGTGCGCGTCGATCAACTGAACCGTGAGCCGCAAGGTGTTGCCGTCGCGGCGGATCGAGCCTTCGAGGATTGTCCCGACGCCGAGCCGCTGGCCGATCTCGCGAACGTTGCGCGTACTGCCTCGGTACTCCATCACCGACGTGCGCGAGATGACCTTGAACTCACTCAGGCGCGCCAACGCGTTGAGCACCTCCTCCTGCAGGCCATCGGCCAAGTAGTTATCCTCGCCGCGGCCGCTCAGGTTCTCGAAGGGGAGCACTGCCACCGACTTGCGGTCGGCGACGGGGAAGTTTGCTGCGGACACGCTGGCGGCCTCGGGCGTCCTCGCAGCGACCGGCACGCCGGGCCGGGTGCCGTTCCACACGCCGACGGCTACGACACCGGCGATCACCGCGACCGATATGGCCATAGCCGCAAGCCGTCCTCTGCGCCCGGACGTTACCGCCCCGCGTAACTTGCCCGGCAGCGCCGACACTGCAGCGGCGCCCGACAGCAATTGCGCCACGTGCGCCGCGAAGGCCGGGGGCGTCTGGCCGTCTTCCAGATGCGTCCACTGCCGCTCGCGGAAGCGGTCGGGAACACGCGCCGACGCCTCGGGCGTGTCGTCGATCACGACCGGCAGCAGGAACGGCTGGTCGTCGGCCATCAGGTGCGATCGTTCGACGGCGAGCTTCCATTCCAGCCGGAAGTAGCCTTCGCTGCGCGCGTTCGTGTTCGCCGAAATGATCGGCACGATCAGCGCGCATTCCCTGATCTGCTTGCGGATCGATGCGTCCCACGCATCACCGCCGCGCAGCTCGTTCTGGTCGAACCACACTTCGAGCCCCGCGTCACGCAGCGCATCGCGGATGCGCCTGGCGGCCTGCGCGTCCTGCGACGCATAGCTGAGGAAGATTGCGCGGGCTGGTTGACTCATCGGTTCAGCTGCGGCAGCTGAAATCTGGCGACCCGCGACGCTGGCTCGAGCGGCATGTAACCTGGACAGTGCGCGGAGACCGAAGGCCCGAACATTTGCATGCGTCGATTGTAGCTTGAGCACCCCCGGGATATCGCCTCGGCGCAGGTCCAGCCAGTGGTGCCGCGGATGGCGGAACAGCCGGCGGTTCACCCGTGCGATTGCACGTAACCTGCGGAATCGGATATAATTTCGCGGTTCCCTCTTTGGGGAACAAATCCGCACACGTCTCGATACCGTTGTCGGGGTGCTTCTGGCAGACGCTACGCCGTCCGCACGGAGGTCGCCAACGATGGGGGCGTGGAGGTCTCAACCCCGGGCTTTGCCGCGCGAAACCAAGGTTCGCGGCCGCCCTTTTTTGGAGTTTCACATGCCTCAAGTCACCATGCGCCAGATGCTCGAAGCTGGCGTGCATTTCGGTCATCAGACCCGTTACTGGAATCCCCGCATGGCGCCCTACATCTTCGGCGCGCGCGGCAAGATCCACATCATCAATCTGGAAAAGACCCTGCCGCTGTTCACCGACGCGATGAATTTCCTGTCGGGCCTGGCGCAGAAGCGCGGTTCGGTGCTGTTCGTCGGCACCAAACGCTCGGCGCGCGACTCGCTCAAGGAAGAAGCGATCCGCTGCGGCATGCCGTATGTGTCGGCGCGCTGGCTCGGCGGCATGCTGACGAATTTCCGCACGGTCAAGGCGTCGATCACGCGCCTGAAGGAAATCGAACAGATGTCGACCGACGGCAGCTTCGACAAGCTGGTCAAGCACGAAGTGCTCGGCCTGATCCGCGAGAAGGAAAAGCTCGACAAGTCGCTCGGCGGCATCAAGAACATGAACGGCCTGCCGGACGCGCTGTTCGTCATCGACATCGGCCATGAAGACATCGCGGTCAAGGAAGCCAGGAAGCTCGGCATCCCGGTCATCGCGGTGGTCGATACGAATTACGACCCGACCCTGGTCGACTATGCGATCCCGGGCAACGACGACGCGATCCGCGCGGTGCAGTTGTATACCCGCGCCGCCGCCGATGCCGTGCTCGAAGGCAAGGCCGCTGCTCCGCAGTACGCTGCCGCCCAGAAGGACGAGTTCATCGAACTCGACGCCGAAGGCAATCCGATGCAGACGGAAGCCGTGCGCGAGCGCGACGACCGTCGCAACCGTCCGGGACCGCGCAAGCCGGCGGCCGCGAAGAAGGCGCCACCGCGCCGCGCCCCGTCGCAGGGCCCGGCCAAGCGGACCGAGGCCAAGCCGGCCGAAGTCGAGACGCCGGCGGCCGAGTAAGGCCTCTGCCCCCTCTCCCGCCTGCGGGGGAGGTCGAAGCGGCTGTGCTCTCGCGATGAATCGCATCGCGAACAGCCGCTGAGGGTGAGGCAGGTGATGGCAGGGAT
>DASSGP010000288.1:0-7249 GCA_035693405.1 Rudaea sp.
ACAGCCCAGACTCCCAAAAAACGAAGAGACGCCGAAAATGCAGGAGCATTTTTCGGCGGGTGCATAACAGCCCAGAATCCCAAAAAACGAAGAGATGCCGAAAATGCAGGAGCATTTTTCGGCGGGTGTCTGGATGGCTCAACGCATCTGAAACGAAGGAGCTTTTTTCGGTGGGTGCCTGATGACCGACATACCTGTCCTGAGTCGCTCTCGAGCAGAGCGTCTCAACTTGTCGTCCCGCATCGCGGAATGCGCAACCTTGGAACCTACGTTATCTGTGAGAACCTGCCGGAAGTCGCTTCTGCGCTTCCTGCATTCCCGTCATCGATGGCGATGAGATCCGCCTGAGATCCGCCCCGCACGCTTCAACCGCGCTTCAACCCGCTCTTCCAGGCGTAAACCGCGGCCTGCGTGCGATCATCCACGCCGAGCTTCGCCAGAATATTGCTGACGTGCGTCTTGACCGTCTTCTCGCCGATGCCCAGGCGTTCGGCGATCAATTGGTTGCTCAGTCCCTCGGCCAGGAGGCCGAGCACCTCGTGTTCGCGTTGGCTCAGCGTTTCCAGCAATTGCGCGCCGGGCGATGCGCCGTGCCGCAGCGCTTCCATCAGATGGCCGGCAACGCGTGGATGCAATACCGCCTCGCCGCGCGCCGCCAGGCGTATCGCGTCGGCCAGGCTGTCGGCGTCAACATCCTTGAGCAGGCACGACAGCGCCCCGGCCTTGATCGCCGCGACGATCTGCTGCGGATCGTCGAATGATGTGAGCACGACGACCTGGGTTGCCGGACTTGCGGAGCGGATGTCGCGCGTCGCAGCGACGCCGCCGCCGGGCATGACCAGGTCGACCAGGGCAACCTGCGGTTTGCACTCGGCGCAAACGGCAGTGGCGGTCGCGGCGTCGCCTGCTTCGCCGACGATGAGGAGATCCGCATGGGTTTCCAGAAATGTCCGGATGCCCTGGCGAACGAGCACGTGGTCATCGACTACCACGACGCGGATCGGTTGAAGGTTCATGCTGGCGGGTTCGCGCGGCGAGCGGTGATATGCGATCGAGTCATGGCTTGCTCAAGCAGTAGTGTTGTCCGGTTCGACGATCGAAAAACGGATGCTGATCCGGGTCCCTTCGCCGATCCGGCTGTCGAGGACGAAGCGGCCTTGCGGCAGCGATTCGGCACGCTCCCTCATGTTCGCCAGACCCATGCCGGGTTGGGCCTGGTCGCTTGCGCCGCGGCCATTATCCGTGATGTCGAGTGCCAATGCCCCTCCCGCGCGTGAAATTGCCAGGCCGACGCGTGTCGCGCCGCTGTGGCGCAGCACGTTGGCCAAGGCCTCATCGGCGATGCGAAGCAGGGTTTCCTGGTGCGCGGCGGCGATGCCAGGCACGTCGCCGAGCTCGAGGTCGAGGGCGATGCCGCTGACCTGGGCCCACGCCAGCGCACGCGCACGCAGGCGCTCGCTGAACGGCAACGCTGTGTCCGATGCACGCAGTTCATCGAGGATCTGTGCGAGTTCCTTTTGCATCTGCTGGCTCAACCGCTCGGCCTGGCCGACGCGCTCGGCGACCGCGGGGTCGGCGACGAGCTGGCGCCGCAGCGCCGCGAGCTGCAGGTTCAGCGCGAATGCCTGCTGCTTGACCGTATCGTGCAGGTCGCGCGCCAGACGCTGGCGTTCGGCGACCGTGGCCAACTGCGCGCGTGATCGCATCAGGCCTTTCAACTCCAGCGCCATGTCGTCGAGCAATCCGGACAGGCGCCCGAGTTCGTCGCGCGAACGATCGTCGATGCGATCGCTGAAATCGCCGCGGCTCCATGCCGTCGCGGCGCGCGCCACGCGATTGAGCCGCCGCGTCACCCAGGTTGCCAGGAAGATCGACGAGGCGATGCCGAATACCAGCAGGTAGCCCAGGACGATCGGCCACTCGAGGCTGAGGTCGAGCAGGAAGCGGTGCCATGGCACCGGCAGGCGCAGTTCGACGAACAGATAGCCGCGCAGGGATCCGTTGCGCTCGCGCACCGGCGCGAGCACGCGGCGGATCGTGTAGGGATCGTCCGAGCCGGGCAACACGACGGCGATGTCACGGTCGCGTGCCGTGGCGAATTCGGTGGAGTCGACCGAGGGCAACTCCGGCCGCCAGTCCGATTGCGCCGGCGCCTGCGCGATGAGTCGGCCGTCGGGTCCGAGTACGGCGGCCGCAAGCGGCACTTCGGCAAGTTCCAGCAGCAGGTAAGACTCGCCTTCGATCAGCCCGCCGCGCGGACGCTGCAGCCGCAGGATCCAGGCTTGCGCCCAGTAGCCCAGTGCCGACGCCTCATCGCCTTTTGCGCTCGGCCATGCGCTGGCGAGTTCCGTACTTGCGCGTTCCGTCGCATGCACGAGCGATCCGGACTCGACGTTCGAGATGAACGATTCGTACTCGAAAATCAGGATTGCCGACTCGACCAGGATCAGGCACGGCAACGACAACAGCAGATAGAACAGCGTGAGCCTGGATATCAGGCCGCGAAGTTGCGGGCGCAGCGGGTTCATCATCAGGCAGAAGGTTCCGGCCGGGCGCCAAGCATAGCGGCAAACCCGCCGTCACCATGCACGCTCGCAGCGGCGCCCGTGCCAAGTACTCGATCGCGGCTCCACGCGTGCACGTCGGCGGCCGTGCTTGACCACGGCCGCCGATCGCGACGGCGCTCAGAACTGGTAGGCGAAGCCGCCGTAGTACGTCCGGCCCAGCGCCGGCTCGATGGCGTTCTGGAACACGCGCGAATAGTAGGTTTTGTCGCCGATGTTCGACACGCCTGCGAGCAGGCGCAGATGCGGCGCCAGCCAATAGTCGCCCGAAAAATCCCACACGGTGTACTGCGGAATCTTCGCCGGCACGAATGTCTGGCCGCTGCCGAACGGCAGGTTCGAATCCTGCCAGTACTGGCTCGCGACCGAGGTCACGGTCAGTTGCAGCTTGAGCGTGGCGTCTTCGCGCCATGCCAATCCGCCGCGGATGACGTAGTCGGGCGCGAAGGCCGGCACCTTGCCGGTGAGTGTCAGCGATTCGGTGAATTCCGCGTTCAACAGGCTCACGCTGCCGAAGATGGAGAAGTGCCGTACCGTCTGCGGATCGATCAGCGCGGCGATGAAGTCGTAGTCGATCTGGCCCTCGAAGCCGCGATGGCGCGTGTTGCCGGTGTTGACGTCGATCGTGTCGGTCGGATTGGCCGGATCCGGGTGCTGCGCCTCGATGCGATCCTTCACGTCGATCCAGAACAGGCTCGCGTCGTAGAACAGACCCGGCGTCGGGGTGCCGTGCACGCCGGCTTCGTACGAGAGCGTATGCGTCGGGTTTGGATCGTTGCCCGGCAACAGAGTCGACGTCGGCGAACCGACATCGAAGTAGCGCACCGGCCGCCACCCCTGGGAGACGTTGAAGTAGGTTTCGTTGCCGCGGCCGAAATCGTTGCCAAAGCCGAAGCCGAGCAGCGGCACGGTGTGATCGACATCGACATCGTACAGCGGCCGGCGCGTGATCGTCGCAGGTTTGACCGATTCGTCGATCTTGATCTGTTCGTGTTCGACGCGCACGGACGGAACGAAGTGCCAGTTTTCCCAGCGGAACACGTTCTCGGCGAAGATCGCGGCGTAGCTGGTGTCGCGCGCCTGCACGGAGCGCGGGATCAGATCGTCGCGCTCGTAGCGATCGAGATCGAAATCGCCGGGACGCGAAATCCATTGCCGCTCCGGATCATCCGAATGGTACGCAGTAATTCCCGCGGTGAATGCGTTGCCCTGGCCCCAGCGATGCACGAGGCGCGAATCGATGCCGCTGTAGCGGAACTGGATGTCGGACAGCGTCGCCGTGGCGGTCGGCGCGGGCGCTGTTGCCGGCGGTATGACCGTCGGACCGGAAGTCGACGCCTGGTCGTGATAGCCGATCCATGCCTTGGTATTGATCTGCGTCTTGGCGTCCAGATGCTGTTCGTTGCTCAGGACCAGCGTATAGCGCTCGATCCAGTTGTGGTTGTACGGCGTCGTGGTCGTATCCGGATTCGCCTGGAATACCGGCAGGCCCAACTTGCCCGGATCGCCTTCGCTCAGGTTCGATGCGTGAAAGTCGAGCGCCCAGTAGCCGTCCGCATCCGGCCGGTACCCGACGTGGACGTCGGCGCCGCTCTGATAGGACGATGCGTTGTCGCGCTGGCCGTCGCTCTGGCCGTAGTGCGCATCGATCAGGTAATCCCACGCGCCGCTGGTGCCGTCGATTTCGTTGAACGAAGCGAACAGGCCGTTCTTGCCGATCACGTTTTCGCTGTAGCCGCCGAACTCGCGACTTGGATCGGGCTTGCGGCTGATGTAGTTGATGACCGGCGCCGGTTCGGGGCCGTATAGCAGCGAATTGCCGCCGCGAATCATCTGCACCTGGCTGATCGTCTGCGGCAGCGGCATGAAGTACAGGGTCGGAAATCCGATCCAGTTGTCCTCGAGCGGAATGCCGTCCTGCATCACCAGCACGAATTCGGATTCCTGCGGATTGCCGATGCCGCGGTAGCTAAGGTTCGTCTGGCCGACGACCTGCTGCTCAGAGATGAGCAGGCCGGGAGTGTGCGAAAACAGGTCGCGCAAGTTGTTGTCGATGACGGTCGGGATCTGGTCGAGCTTCGTGACCGAAGTCTTCTTCGTGACCGTGATCAGCGGGCCGTCGACTTCCTTCATGATGTGGTCGAGTTTCGGCCGCGCGTCGTCGTGCGAGGCGCGGTCCTTGACGGTGACTTGTTCCAGGGTCGGGGTCTGCGGGGTCTGCGCATCCTGGGCGGTGGCCGACAGGCAAAACGTGGCAATGCCGGCGCTAAGCGCGGCCGGCGCAAGTCTGGTCAGTTTCATTGGTTCCCTGCTTGTTTTCGCGCCCACGGGGCAGGGCGCCGGGCTTTATGCCACCCGGCTGCCCATCCCTGCCAGAGCCGAAAGACCTAAGTCTCTGGACCTAGCTCTATCCGCCTGTCGGTCCGGCTGGAAGGCCGAGGGCTGGATCCTTGACGAAGCGATAGTGCCCGACCAGCCATTCGCTGCCGCCGCGATAGCCGAACAGCTCGGCACAGGCCATCCAGAACATGCGCCAGCGCTGGTTCCACAGCGGCGCCTCATTCCCATAGGCCTCGCGCAGGACTTCGAGCACTTCGACGCGATGCGCGTCGTGATTCGCAAGCCAGGCGTTCGCGGTTTTCATGTAGTGCGTCCCGGCGACGCGCCAGTGTTGCTCGATACGCAGGTCGCGCTGAAACCACAACAACGTATCGGCCGCCGGCATCAGACCGCCGGTGAAGAAATGGCGGCCCATCCAGTCGTCCCTGCCTTCGGTCTGGAACGGATACATCAGCTCGCGATGACAGAAGATGTGGACGAAGAGTTTTCCGCCGGCGCGCAACCAGCAGGCAATGTTGCGCATCAGCAGCTCGTAGTTGCGCATGTGCTCGAACATCTCGACCGAAACGACGCGGTCGAACTGCGCCGGTGCAAGCTCGAGCCGGTTGACGTCGCACGTGATCACCGTGACATTGCCGAAACCCGAGTCGCGGCAGCGCGCTTGGATGAATTCACGCTGCGAACGCGAGTTCGATACGGCAGTGATGCGGCTTTGTGGAAAATGCTGCGCCATCCACAATGTCAGCGAGCCCCAGCCGCAGCCGAGCTCGAGGATATCCTGGCCGTCGGCAAGCCCGGCCCGCTCCACGCAGGAGCCGAGCATCGCTTCCTCGGCCTCATCGAGGCTCGCGTCAGCCCGTGAAAACAGGCAACTCGAGTACTTCAGGCGGCGGCCGAGACACAACTCGAAGAACCGGGGCGGCAACTCGTAGTGCTGTACGTTCGCCGCGTCGGTATGGATTGCCACCGGGCTGGCGCGCAGATCGTCGAGGCAGTGCTGGAAACGCGACCAGGCAACAACCGCGTCGCCGGCATGCTCCTCGCGCAGCCGTTGCGCGCACAGGCGGCGGATACCGAAGCGGATGAGCGCGTCTGGAAGCCAGCCGCGTTCGGCGAGGCGGGTTGGAAGCGAGGGCTGAGTCGAAAGCGAAGCAGGAAGCTGAGGGCCGGGTTGCTTAGCGAGACCAGGAGGGTCGAGCTTAGCAACGTTGGGTGGGGATGGTGTTGTTGTTGGAGAGGGCCGAGGGCTGAGGGCTGAGGGCTGCTGCGAGGCAGATTCTTCCACGTCGGCGCGTTCGATGCTCGACTGGCTCCGCTGCATATCCTTGAGTGTCTGAACAGTCATCCAAAACCCCAAGATGGGAAACGCACGCTCTTCACTCTCAGCCCTCAGCCCTACTCTTCGGCGCCCACGGCACGAATGCGCTAGTCGTGCGCTGGTACTCGCGATAGTCGTCGCCGCGCGTGCGCAACGCTTGCGCCTCGACGAACGGAATGCCGGTAATCCAGTACAGCGAGACGAGCATCAGGACCGGCCCAAGCACGCTCAGCGCCCAGATCGGCCAGGGCGTCCCGATCGCCAGGAACACGTAAGTGAACCAGTGCAACCACTCGAAGAAATAGTTCGGATGGCGCGAGTAGCGCCATAGTCCAACACGGCAGGTCTTGCTGCGATTGGCCGGGTCGCGGCGAAAGCGCGAGAGTTGCAGGTCCGCGATCGTCTCGCCGAAGACGCTGACGAGCCAGATGACGATACCGATGACGCACCAGCGCGCCATGCCTTCCTTGTGATTCTGCGCGACCGCGTAGAACGGCAGCGAGAACAGCGCCGTCAGCAACGCCTGTGCCTGGAAGAAGACGAAGAACTTGCCCTGGTGATCGCGCCAGTGTTCGCGCAGATAGCGGTAACGGCCGTCCTCGCTCTCGCCGAGCAGCCGCGCCAGGATGTGCCAGCTCAAGCGGAATCCCCAGGCGCCGCCGAGCATGGCGACACCGAGCCGCGCGATCAGGCTGCCGCCGCCGACGGTCGCGTAGAACAGCGCGCTCGCGCCCATGCACGCGGCCCAGATCGCGTCGACGATGCCGGCATTGCGCGTGCGCAGTTGCAGCAGCCAGCCGAGCAGCATCGCCACGCTTGCGGCAGCCCAGACGTAGGCAATCGCCTGCCACTCCATCATGGTTTGGCCTGCAGCAGCGAATACGCCGCCGGCGCATCGAGACCGCGCAACCGCAGGGACGCCTGCGACAGCAGCGGCATCAGCAACGCCCATACGATTGCCGTCGCGCCGAGCATCGGCGCCACCCCGAGCGGAAAATCCAGCGCATGCCAGCCACTGCCGGCAGCC
>DASSGP010000289.1:0-14316 GCA_035693405.1 Rudaea sp.
TTCGTCACTGCGTTTGCGATAGCGTGCCTGGCACCGCCCGCGCACGCCGCCTCACCGTACGACAAGTCCTTTGACGACGTCATGACCCGCTATCACCTGCCGGGCCTCGCGCTCGGTGTGATCGAGGACGGCAAGGTGACCTACGCGCGCACGGATGGCGAGCTCGTCGCTGGCTCAGGCCAGAAGGTCACGCCCGATTCGTTGTTCAAGATCGCTTCGAACAGCAAGGCGATGACGACCGCGTTGCTCGCGCGCCTGGTCCAGGCCGGCAAGTTGAACTGTGACGATCCGGCGACGAAGTACCTGCCGCAGTTGCGCATGGCCGATCCATGGGTCACGCAGAACCTGCTTGTGCGCGACCTGCTCGTGCACAACATCGGCCTGCGCGAGGGCGCCGGCGACCTGATGCTGTGGCCTGAACCCAATCACTTCACACGCGCCGATATCATTGCAGGCCTGGCTTACCTCAAGCCTCAGACGAGCTTTCGCTCGGGTTATGCCTACGACAACCTCATGTACGTCGTCGCCGGCGAAGTCGCGGCGGCGGCCGGCGGCGCATCCTACGAGTCGCTGGTGCGCAGCCAGGTGTTCGAGCCGCTCGGCCTGTCGCGCTGCCAGGTCGGCCAGTGGCGCCGCGACGACGTCGCGAATGTCGCCCAGCCGCACATGCGCAAGAACGGGCGCAACGTCACGATCAACGAAGATGGCGACGTGGTCCCTGAAATTACCTCGGCCGCGGCGGGCGGCATCCGCTGCAGCCTGCGTGACATGCTGACCTGGGCGCGGAACTGGCTCGTGCCGGACGCGCAGCAGCTGACGTGGTTGTCGGCGGAGCAGCGCCGCGTGCTGTGGACGCCGCGCACGCCAATGCCGATCTCGCAACGCCGGCGCGATTGGGACCATACGCATTTCTATGCGTATGGTTTCGGCTGGCGACTGGCCGATGTCGACGGCATCTGGACCGTCTCGCACACCGGTACACTGTCCGGCATGTATTCGGTGATGACGCTGCTGCCGGATCGGCGCAGTGGATTCGTGATGCTGACGAACGGCGAAGGCGACGATGCGCGCACGGTGTTGAACGAAGTCATGCTCAAGCAGCTGGCGACCGGCAAGACGCCCGGCGTTGCGAAGTACGCCGACGAACTGAAACGCGAATCGGCGTCGAAGCCGGAGCAACGAAAAGCCCCCGACACGTCGGCGCGACAACCCGCCACGGTCGCCCAAGCACCGCGGCTGCTGGGACATTGGCGCGACCCATGGTTCGGCGCAATATCCATTTGTGCGCAAGACGGCAAGGTACGTTTCGAGGCGCTGAAATCTCCCCTGCTGTCCGGCACCGTGATGCGCCTCGGCGAGCGCTATCTTGTCGACTGGGACGAGGATCGCATGGACACCGAAGCCTGGCTGCAGGTGACGCCGGACAAACCGCCGGCATCGGCCACGCTGGCGATGGCCAAGGTGGATCCCGACGCAGACTTCAGCTCGGACTTCGAAGACCTGGCATTCACACGGGAGCGCGATTGTGATTGAAGCGATGGGAACCGACCGCGCCGCATTGGCCAGTCTCTTTCTGTTTTCGGCACTCGTGCTGAACGCATGTACGCCCCAGACTGCGCAGGTGCCGAACGACAACGACAAAGCCGTTGATGCCGTCATGCAAGCGTATGCGCGCGATGTTCCCGGTGCTTCGGTGCTGGTCGTCCGCGATGGCAAGCCAGTGGTACGCAAGGCCTACGGCTTGGCGAACATCGAGGAAAAGACTGCCGCGACGCCGGCGACGAATTACCGCCTGGCCTCGGTCACGAAGCAGTTCACGGCCGCGTCGATCCTGCTGCTCGCCGAGGACGGGCGGCTGACGCTCGACGATCCGATTCGCAAATGGCTGCCGACGCTGCCCGAAACCGATCAGGCAATCACGATCCGCCATCTGCTGACGCATACCGGCGGCCTGATCGACTACGAGGACATCATGCCGGACGCCGGCAATGAAGATCCGGTGACCGATTTCTCGAAACAGTTGCGCGACATCGACGTGCTGCATCTGCTCGAGAAGGAACAGCGCGTGTATTTCGCGCCGGGCACGAGCTACCGCTACAGCAACGGCGGCTACGCGATGCTTGCGTTGATCGTCGAGCGCGCCTCGGGCCAGAGCTTCCAGTCGTTCCTGCACGACCGCATCTTCAAGCCGCTGCGCATGGACAACACGCTGGCCTACGTCGTGGAAGGCCCGCCGGTCCCGAATCGCGCGTACGGCTACACGCCGGTCGATGGCCAATGGCGGCGCACCGATCAGAGTCTCACGAGCGCCGTGCTCGGCGACGGCGGCATTTATTCGTCGATCGACGATCTGGCCAAGTGGGACGCAGCGCTGTACGACAACCGCCTGTTGAGCGACGCTTCGCGCAAGCTCGCGTTCACGCCGTGGACGAAGACCGACGATGCGTCGATCGAGTACGGCTTCGGCTGGCGCATCACCGGCGAAACACTCTGGCATTCCGGCGAGAGCATTGCTTTCCGCAACGTCATCGTGCGCTATCCGCAGCGGCATCTGAGCGTGATCATCCTGACCAACCGCAACGATCCTGAACCGTACCGGATGGCGCTGGCGATCGCCGCGCCCTTCCTCGAGGCAAAGTAGCTCGGCAGGGCGCAGTTCGGCGCGGTGCTACGCGCCTTGCTATCCTGTGGCGCATGTGCGCCCGCAGGCTTCAACCCACTTTGAACACTGCTGAGGGGGAGTCGTGTTCGAAGTTGCCGTGACGTGCCTGGTGCTGACCGCGATCCTGGCCTACGTCAACAAGCGTTTCGTCGGCCTGCCGACCGTCATCGGCGTCATGGCGATCGCGCTGGTGTTGTCCTTCACTCTGATCGGTCTGGACTGGCTCGGAATCCGCCACCTGCGCGATTACGAGGGGACTTTCATCGCTTCGGTCGACTTCTCCGCCGTGCTGATGCAAGGCATGCTGTCGCTGCTGCTGTTCGCCGGCGCACTTCACACCGATGTCGCCGAACTCAAGGCGTACTGGTGGCAGGTCGGCGTGCTTGCTCTCGCCGGCACGGTTGTGTCCGCGCTGCTGATCGCCGGCGCATTGTGGTATTTCCTGCCGCTGCTCGGCCTCGGACTGCCATGGCCGTACTGCCTGATGTTCGGCGCACTGATCTCGCCGACCGATCCGATCGCGGTGATCGGCATCCTGAAGTCTGCCGGTGCGCCGAGGAGCCTGGAGGCCGTCATCACGAGCGAGTCGCTGTTCAACGACGGCGTCGGCATCGTCATGTTCCTGCTGATCCTGGGCATGCTCTCGGCCGGCAGTGCGCCGACGGCAAGTGACGCCGCATTGCTGCTGGCCCGGGAGGGCATCGGCGGAATCGCATTCGGCGCGTTGCTCGGCTACGTCACGTATCGCCTGCTCAAGAGCATCGACAGCTATCAGGAAGAAGTCCTGCTGACACTCGCAGCGGTGATGGGCGGTTACACGCTCGCGACCCGGATCGGCGTGTCCGGCCCGCTGGCGATGGTGACGGCGGGGTTGATCATCGGCCACCAAGGGCGCGCCCTGGCGATGTCCGACAAGACGCGCGCGCATATCGACATGTTCTGGGAACTGATCGACGCGATCCTGAACTCGGTGCTGTTCGTGCTGATCGGGATGCAAGTGGTCCTCATCGCTTTCCCGGCCAATGTCGTCGCAGCCTCTGCCGGCGCGATCCTGATCACGCTGTCAGCGCGGCTGGTCACGGTGGGAGCCCCGGTCGTGGCCTTCCAGCGGACATTTGCCCTGCCGAAGGGTGCGTGGCAGATGCTGACCTGGGGCGGACTGCGCGGCGGCATCTCGGTTGCGCTCGCGCTCGCGCTTCCTGCCGGTCCTGAACGCAACGTGCTGCTCGCGTTGACGTATTCGGTCGTCGTGTTTTCCATTCTCGTCCAGGGACTGACAATCCGGGCAGTTGCACGGGCGACGGCCGACTGCAAACCGGAACGAAGTACTTCTCACTGAATTTTCTGCCGCTGGCCAAGCGATGCGCAGGCGCGACAACGGGCCGCCAGTGGATCGGGATGTTGTCCAGCCGTCAGCGCCGCACGTCGAAGCGACGCTCGCCGAGAAAGTCGGTCACCTCGCCGACTGAATGCCTGAGGAAATCGCCCGGAACGGAATGCTTGAGGCAGCCAGCGGCGAGGCCGAAGTCGAGGCTGTCCTGCTCGCTCATGCCCGTGAACAGCCCGTGCAGCACGCCTGCGGCAAACGCATCGCCGGCGCCAATGCGATCCACGATCGAAGTGACCTGCTGCGCGGGTGAAGTCAAAGTGTGCGTGCGCGTGACCATGACGGCCGACAACTCGTGATGGTCGACGCTGTGCTGGACGCGGCGCGTCGAGACGATTCGCTGCAACTGCGCAAACGTGTCGAACGCGGCGGCGGCGGCGGCGGCCAGGGACTGTTCGGATGAGGCGGAGTTGAACTCCCGCCCGAGCGCGATCGCGATATCGCGGTGATCGGCAAACAGGATATCGGCGCAGGCGAAGATGTCGCGCAGGATTGCGCCGGGACTGTTGTTCCACGCTTGCCACAGCTTGCTGCGATAGTTGCCGTCGAAAACGATCGACACACCGCGCGCGCGCGCCGCGCGCACGGCGGCCGTGGCCGCTGCGGCCGCGTTGCCGCCGACTGCGGGCGTCACTCCGGATACGTGCAGCACGTCCGCGCCGTCGAGCAGACTCGGCCAGTCGTATTTTTCCGGCGACGCGAGCGCGAACGCGGAATCGGCCCGGTCGTACAGCACCTGGCTGGGCCGATGCACCGCGCCGGTTTCGAGAAAGTACAGTCCCATGCGGCCCGCGCCGGTGCCGACGCGGCTCACGTCGACGCCGTGCCTGCGCACCTCGCCGACCGCGGCTGCGCCGAGGGCATTGTCCGCCACCGTGCTGACCAGCGCCGCCGCATGGCCAAAGTGCGCAAGCGCAACGGCGACATTGGCTTCCGCGCCGCCGACCTGCACTTCGAGCCGCGGCGACTGCAGCAGACGCTCGCGTCCGGGCGCCGCGAGGCGCAGCAGCAGTTCGCCGAAGCAGACAAATCGTGTCGCGCTCATCGTCCCCATCGCGCTCTTCCCTCGTTTGTCGGGCGTTCGCTTGGCCGATTCCGTCACGCCTCGCGATCGGTCCGGCTGGTCGTATCTCGCCGGCGAAGACTACCTCAGATGGCCGCCTGATGTTCAAGCAAACGGGGATGCCAGAACCAGGACCATTCGTCCTGTTCAAGGCAGCATTCAGGAAATCGAATCGCGCCCGGGAAACATTGAGACGGTTCTGTCCGACCTCGCAGCTATCTGCAAATCGGTCGAAGAATATCTAGCCGGTCAACTGCCCAATGCGATGCGGTCGTAGGCATCGCTCAGCGCTGTCACGAAAGCGGTATTGCGCCGCAGGTCGTCGCCGAACACCTGCGCGAGCGCGAAGAAGCGCGGCACGTCGTGCCCGGCATCGCCATTGCAGTCACCCGCGACAGCGAACAGCGCTGTGCGCAGCGGGTCGACGATTTCGCGTGCGTCACGCTGCGCCCGGCGCACGAAGTGCAGCCACGCCGCAATCGGCACGCACAGTCGCTCGACCGGCCGCTGCGCCGCGAGCGCGTCGCGAACCGTCGCCAGGATGCGGAACGGCAGCTTCTGCGAACCGTCCCACGCGATCTGCGCGAGCGCGTGCTGCATGGCCGGATTGCGAAATCGCTTCAGCACGTCGTCGATGTAGCTGCCGACGTCAAATCCGGACGGCGGCGCAACCGCCGGCTGGATGTCCTCGCGCATCATGCGTTCGACGAATGTCGCGAGCGGCGCATCGCGCATCGCATCGGCGACGGTGGCGTGTCCGGCCAGCAGACCGAGATAGGCCAGCGTCGAGTGCGCGCCGTTGAGCAAGCGCAGCTTCGCACGTTCGAACGCGGCGACATCGCCGCTGACCGTCACGCCGAGCGCGGCCCAGTCCGGTGCATCGTTGCAGAAGCGGTCCTCGATGACCCATTGCGCGAACGCTTCGCGCTGCACCGGCCAGCGATCGACCCGGCCAAGCGCCAGCGCGACGCGATGCTTCAGCGCGGTATCGGTGGCCGGCACAATGCTGTCGACCATCGTCCGCGGAAACGCGGCTTCGCTTTCGATCCAGCTCGCGAGTCCCGGATCGCTCGCACGCGCGAACGCGACGACGGCACGCCCGAGTTTGCCGCCGTTGTCGCTGAGGTTGTCGCAACTGATCGTCGTGAACGGCATCAGGCCGTCCGCGCGCCGGCGGCGCAGGCCCTCGACGAGGTAGCCGATCGCGCTGGCCGGCTGCGATGGCGCGGCCAGATCGTTCGCGATATCCGGATGGTTGAAATCGAGCGCTCCGTCGGCGCCAAGGCAATAACCCTTTTCGGTGATCGTAAGGCTCACGATCCGCGTATCCGGCGCGGAAAGGCGCGCGAACACGCGCTCGCGATCGGCGGCCGCGACCAGTCGTTCACGCAAGCTGCCGATCACGCGATAGCGGATCGACGCGTCGAGCATGGCCACGGTGTACAAGCCGTCCTGCGGCTCAAGGGCGTCGCGCAACGCGGCGCTCTTCAGTGAGACCGCACTGATGCCCCAGCGCGGATCGCGCGCGAGCACGTCGTCGAAATACCAAGCCTGATGCGCGCGGTGAAATGCGCCGGGCCCGAGGTGCGCGACGCCGATGCCGACTCGATCGAGATCGTAGCGCGGCCGTTCGATGTCGCGCGGCAGCTGCGCGAGCGTCGTCGCATCGAGCCAGGCAGCGTCGATCACAGTGCGACGCCGGTCGTCGCACCTGCGGCACCCGCTGCGATGCGCAACGCGCGCACGGTGCGCTTGTGCGGGATGGCGCCAGTCGGCATGGCGGAAACCTGGGGGGATACCGATGTCATTAGAGCTCTTTGGTTCTCTCGTGTCGAGCCATGCGTGGGATCCGGCCTGTCGCGTTATCATGAGCCATGTCCAACCTGCATTCCCGCACTCGACGCGGCTCCACGCGCGCATTGCACGTGCATCCCGATCGCCTGTTTTCGCCTGAGCCGATTCAGCGCGCGATCGCGCGGCGCCTGTACGCGGCGGTGCGCGACCTGCCGATAATCAGTCCGCACGGACATACCGACCCGGCCTGTTTTGCGACGAACGCGCCGTTCGCCAACCCGACCGACCTGCTGCTGACGCCGGATCACTATCTGTACCGAATGCTGTACAGCCAGGGCATGCCGCTCGAGGCGCTCGGCGTGCCGTCGAGGTCCGGCGCGCCGCAATTCGATCCGCGCGAAGCCTGGCGCCTGTTCGCGGCCCACTGGCACGTGTTCCGCGGCACGCCTTCGGCCGGCTGGCTCGAGCAGACGTTCGCCAACGTGTTCGGCATCGACGTCATGCTCGACGCGGACAGCGCCGATCATTGCTACGACACGATCGCCGCCGCGCTGGCGATGCCGGCGTTCCGGCCGCGCGCATTGTTCGAGCGCTTCAACATCGAGGTGCTCGCGACGACGGAATCGCCGGTCGATACGCTCGAGCATCATCAGTCGATCCGCGCGAGCGGCTGGCCGGGACGCGTCATCAGCGCCTACCGGCCCGACGCGGTGATCGATCCGGAGCACGAGCAGTTTCGCGACGCCCTCGCCCGCTTTGCCGGGCTCACCGGCGAAGACACGCACGATTGGCAGGGCTACCTCGCCGCGCACCGTAAGCGCCGCCGCGCCTTCATCGAGGTCGGCACGACGTCGACCGATCACGGCCACTTGACGGCGCGCACGGCCGATCTGCCGCCGGCGGAAGCCGAGCGTCTGTTCCGTAGCGTTATCGACGGCACCGCCGACGCCGCGGCCGCGGAACTCTTCCGCGCGCAGATGCTGACCGAGATGGCGCGCATGAGCCTCGAGGACGGACTAGTCATGCAGATCCATCCGGGCGCGTTCCGCAACCACAACCGGCCGTTGTTCGATCGCTTTGGCCGCGACAAGGGCGCGGACATGCCGATGGCGACGGACTATGTGCATGCGCTCAAGCCGCTGCTCGACCGCTGCGGCAACGAGCCGAACCTCACGATCATCGTGTTCACGCTCGACGAGACCGCGTACAGCCGCGAGCTCGCGCCGCTGGCCGGCCACTATCCGGCGCTGAAGCTCGGGCCGGCGTGGTGGTTCCACGACAGCCCGCAGGGGCTGATGCGCTTTCGCGAACAGACGACGGAAACCGCGGGGTTCTACAACACGGTCGGCTTCAACGACGACACGCGCGCGTTCCTCTCGATACCTGCGCGGCACGACACGGCGCGGCGCGTCGATTGCGCGTTTCTTGCGCGCCTCGTCGCCGAGCACCGGCTCGACGAGGACGATGCCGCCGAGGTGGCGGTGGACCTCGCCTACCGCCTGCCGAAGAAGGCCTACAAGCTGTGAAGGGCGCAGGACGACATTTTGCAGGAGTGAACATGTATAAAAGGACCTATCACGCGACGCGACCCATCCTGGCTCGATCGAGGGAGCGGATAACCAGACCTTGCGCGACCGCTATCTGATCGACGGGCTGTTCGCCGCCGCCGCGATTACGCTGAACAGCGCGCTGGGGCGATCCGGCCGATGTCGGCGGCGCCGCGGTCCCCTCGCGTCGCGCGCGGCCGATTATGTGCACGGCGCCGTGCTGCCGGCCGACGGCGGCTGGCTCGCGCGCTGATCCGATCTTACTCCACGCCGGTATTCTTTAGGCCAAGCACATCGATGGGTTCGATCGACGGTGGTGCGGCCAGCAAGTCCGGCGCGCTTGCCATCAGCGCCTGAGCGATCGGCCCCTTGAGGTGCGCTTGGCGGTTCTCCTCGTCATGGAACGAATCGAAAACGCCGAACGTAGTGGGCGAAAGGCGCAGCGCGAACCAGATCGGTGTCGTGGCTTCTTCGCGCGCCATCGCGAGCCCCGCTTGCAGGAATTTCTCTACCTCGCCTTCTTTGCCGGGCTTTGCCTCGAGGCGAACAAACAATGCGTACTTGATCATGGATGGGCACTCCTGAAAGGGCGACTGTCGAACACTGTATGCAGCATATTCGCGCGACTGGGCGGGAGTCGGAAGCAAAGGTGCCTCCGACTCCCGCGGGCCTGCTGCGACTTCTTCAGTTGAGTCGTGCGGCGACACCGCATATGACTACGAAGCCTGCACTGCCGTACGGCGCACCCCCAGGTCCGGTGATGTATCCGTCTCTCGCCAGTTTCAAAATGCGGAACTCCTCGGTCAAGAGGCCGCGATAACCCTTGTCAATGGCATCCTCAGTCCACTCATAGACGTTGGCATCCCAGACCGGGCTGTAATCGGTGGCAACAAAGGGAACACCGCCAAACACGTTGTTCGGCCGATGCCCGTCCAGGATTGCCGCGCCCAGGCCCTGCCGCTGCGGATTCTGGCAGCCGCCTTTTGTTTCGCCATTCGTTGCGATGAAGAGCCGCTCGACCCCGCTCGTGGCAATGTCGTCGACCCCGATTACCACATTGCGCAGACGTGGCGCGAAAGTGGCCCCCTCGATCGCGGCGGCCGTCGCGTCGCTCGCCTCCGTCGAGATATACAGGAGCGGGTGGCCGAAGCTATAGCCGTTGATCAGCGACAGCGTGACTGTCCGATTCGCGGGATCAATGGCGACTACCTGGTCATGTACCAGACCGTAGTTCGGGTTTCCGTTGGGGAAGCTGATATCCGCATCGTCCAGCGCAGCGGCCACGACAGGAGCGTCGTAGATAATGCCGTCGACATTTACCAGCGGGCTGTAGTCCGCATCGCCGACCGAGCCCGGATTGGCAGTGCTCGGTGGGAAGGGTCGCCCCTCGGAGCCAGCCACGACCAGCCGGTCTGGACTGAAGTCCACGAGACCGGACTCGAAGAGAAACGTGCCGTCGGCTTGACGCGTGGCCGGGCGTGCCGCCACGGCGTCGTTAGGCAGCTTCTTGGAGAAATTCACGCCAAGGCGCTCGGACTCCGGCTGGTCGCCTACATCGAGGATGACGTACCAGGCGGGCTTCGGCCCGGACGCCGTTTTCACCGCACCCTTGAACAGCGGCAGCGTGATCGTTCCCCTCGGGGTACCGGCAGGGACGTTCACACTCGTCAGTTGATCGAGCGGTATGTCGAACTTGCCTGACTTCAGAAATTGCACCGGCCCGGCCAGCTCCGGATCCGTGAGCGAGTCGGGCGGCGGAAACTGAGAAATGTCGACCACCGTTCCAATCGTGGCAATTGGGGGTATGACATTACATCCGGGGCCAGGTCCATTCGCCGCCGGCCCGGGACCATTGCCTGCCCGGAGCAGATGTTGGTTTTCGGCAGATGCCGTGCCGGAAAGAACCGTTACCGTGAGAGCCGCCGACAGTGCGATGACACCGCGGAATCGGCGTAGAGGCTGTAAGTTGGGCAGCGCAAGCGAAGCGCGGCCGTGTTTCGACAGATGATTCATTACTCGCTCCTGTTAGATTGAAGGTTCAACGATCGGGGCCTCCCCTCCCGACCGTTGCGGAGCGTGCGGTGCAATTCTCACGCGGGTATCACGCGGTTCTCGCAAGGAACGTGACATCTCGGGTGGAAGATGGAGTGGGCGCGACTCCAGTCTTGGCCCGCTCCAGCGTGAACTCGACCGTCGTGCCGTTTCCCTTGCCGGACAGGATGCGCACCGGTTGGCGGTGCAGATCCATGATTCGCTTCACGATGGCAAGCCCGAGACCGGCGCGGTTACGATCGGAGTGGTCCGGCGCGCAATAGAAGCGGTCGAAGATTCGTGGCAGGTGCTGCGGCTCGATTCCGCTTCCGCTGTCGACTACGCGCACGCGGATGAGCGTCGACGTGACCAACATCTCTGTGCGCACGTGCCCACCAGGAGGCGTATGTCGCAAGGCGTTCTCGAGGAGGTTCCCCATCACTCGCTCGATGAGCTCGATATCCCCCAGGGCGAGGATGCCGTCGGTCTCGAGGAGCGTGTCCAGCTCGATGTCGCGCTTCTGCGCCGGGATTCGAAATCGAAGCGCTACATCCTGTAGAAGCTCTGCTACGGCAAAGGGCTCGAGTCTCGGCGTGACGGTGCCGGATTCCAGCTTGGCGAGCTCGAACAGGGCATCGATCAGACGCCCAAGCTGGTCCGCCTGCCTCAGCGCAACGCGCAAATGGGCACGCAAGTCGCCTTCAGCAAGCGTGCGGTTCTTGACGAGCACCGTCTCGATATAACCTCGAAGGGAGGCTAGCGGAGTGCGCAGGTCATGCGAGACGTTCGCGATGAGCTCGCGTCGCAGCTCGTCCGTCGCCTTGAGATCGCGAATCTGACGCTCGATCGCCTCTGACATCGCTCGGAAGCGGGCAGCCAGGGCACCGATTTCATCCCCTGAAGTCGGGTAATCTGTTGGTCCCAATGCCGTAGCGGGCAGCGCTATCGCCCACTCATGCATGCGATGGTCGAGCTGTCTAAGCCGGCGTGTGAGCGCGGCAAAGAGGACCCCCGAGATCAGTAACGTCGCCGCGAGTACCAGAGCAAGAGCCGTCGCGGCGGTCCGAAACGAGTAACTTCCCCGTAAACGGTCGTTGATCGACTGGGCTGGCTGCCCCCCGAGCACCACGTAGAGATATCCCTGGATCTGTCCTGCGCTTTCGATGGCCGCGACCGAAAAGACGCGCCGCGCATCGAGGCTCGTCGGATCATCTCCATATAGGGGTCGAGTGTCGGGAAGCCTCAGAAAGGCCCGGATCGGCTCGAGGCTCACCGTCGCGCGTCGAATTCGGTCGCGAGGGATCGCCGTGCTGAGCAGCCGCCCCGACGAATCGAGCAGATAGACTTCAGCCGAAGGGTTGACGGTCATCGTGCGATGGGCCAGTTCGTGCAGCGCGACTTCATTGACCTTGCCACCCTTCAGCAGCGGCAGCTCTTGCACCACGTACGGCGCAATTCCAGCGTTGAGCCGTTGAAGTACCTCATCGGAGTAGCGGTCGCTGGTGCGACTGAGCAGGACCAGAAGTCCGATCGCGAGCCCCGCGAGGAGCAGCGCGAAGGAGAGCGTGAGGCGTACGTGCAGGGCTCTCATGAATCGATGATTCACTGCTGCGTCGGGCAGAGTCGATAGCCCACGCCCCAGACGGTCTGGATATAGCGCGGGCGCGACGGATCGGGCTCGAGCTTCGCGCGCAAGCGGTTGATATGGGAATTGACCGTGTGCTCGAAGGTGTCGCGGGCGGTGCCCCATACCTGATCGAGCAGCTGCGCGCGCGTGAATACACATAAGGGGTGCTGCACGAGATGAGCGAGGAGGTCGAACTCCTTCGCCGTCAGCGCTACCTGGTCTCCCTCGCGCCTTGCGACCCGCCGATCCAGATCGATCTCCAAGTCTCCGGCTCGCAAGGTCCTGGGCGGCAGGTGGGATTGCCGCGCGAGCTGCTCGACGCGCCTGAGGATGGCCTTCACCCGGGCCGCGAACTCGACGACACTGAAGGGTTTCACGAGGTAGTCGTCCGCTCCGGATTCGAGGCCCAGCACTCGATCGAGTTCGCTGGCACGTGCGGTTAGCATGAGGATGGGGGTGTAGCCGGGACTCGAGCGCACGCGGCGGCAGATTTCAAGCCCGTCGAGCCCTGGAAGCCGAAGATCCAGGACAAGAAGACTCCACGCGGTGCCATCCAGCGCCCGCGCGAGACCGCTATGTCCGTCGTGGCGCGTGTCGACTGCGCAGCCCAGATCTTCGAGATGGAGCGTCAGGAGCCGGGCGATGTCACGCTCGTCTTCGACGACAAGAACCTGGCGCAAGTTGGTGCTCATTCGACGCTCCGCGGGGCATGTGTCGCGCCCCGGACGCGCCCACCTCAGGACAAGACCCGAGATGTCCCGAAATTATTCCCAATGTCACGCGAAGTTCACACAGTGTGTACCCGCCGACCATTCCGTTGCCTTTACGTCGCCCCCACAACCGGTAGACTCCGGGAATGCACGGAAAACCCGCAGAAACGCCTGAGTCGAAAACACCTGAAACAACAGGCGATTCAGACGATTTCGGCCGCAAAAAATTCGATCGGCATATCTCGGTTGCTCCCATGATGGACTGGACCGACCGGCATTGCCGCTACTTCCATCGTCTGCTGGCGCCGCATGCGCGGCTGTACACCGAGATGGTGACGACCGGCGCGGTGCTGCACGGCGATCGCGAGCGGCTGCTCGGCTTCAGCCCGGCCGAATCGCCGGTCGCACTGCAGCTCGGTGGCCACGAGCCGGCGGATCTGGCCGCGTGTGCGCGCATCGGCGCCGACCTCGGCTATGCGGAGATCAATCTCAATGTCGGCTGTCCGTCCGACCGCGTGCAGTCTGGCCGCTTCGGCGCCTGCCTGATGCGCGAACCGTCGCTCGTGGCCGACTGCGTGGCGGCGATGCGGGCAAGCGTGAGCATTCCGGTGACGGTCAAGTGCCGCATCGGCGTGGACGCGCAAGACGAATACGAGGACCTGCACAAGTTCGTCGAACCGCTGGTCGCGGCTGGCCTGGAAACGCTGATCGTGCACGCGCGCAAGGCATGGCTGCACGGCTTGAGTCCCAAGGAGAATCGCGAGATCCCGCCGCTCAACTATCCGCGCGTGTACCAGCTCAAGCGCGAGTTCCCGGCGTTGTGCGTCGTGATCAACGGCGGCATCCAAGGTGTCGACGCGGCGAAGGCGCACCTCGCGCATGTCGACGGCGCCATGCTCGGCCGCTCCGCTTATCACGATCCTTACGTGCTGGCAAAACTCGAGCACGCGCTGTTCGCCACGCCGCTGCCGGACCGCGACGAGGTCCTCGCGCGCATGCAGCCGTATATCGACGCGCACGTGCACGGCGGCGACACGTTGAACCATGTCGCCCGTCATCTGCTCGGCCTGTATCTCGGCCTGCCCGGCGCGCGTGCGTTCCGCCGCCATCTGAGCGAGAACATGCACCGCGACAGTGCGGACTTCCGCGTGGTCGCCGGCGCGGTTGCGGCGATGCAGACGCAGCACCAGGCCGCGTAGAATCCGCGACTACGCCCAGGGCTGTCCTTCTTCGATGATCGTCACCTCGCCGGCCGAGTTCCTGTCCGTCTACTCCCCGGAGCGTTTTCCGGCGACCGCGCCGGCGACGGCGCGCGCCGCCTTTCTGGTCGCGCCGGGCGATTTTTCCCTCGCAACGGAATCGGCAAGCGACAACCGCTACATGGCGATGGACAGCGTGGTCGACCCGCTGCGCGCCGCGAGCGAACACGCGCGCCTGGCTGCGGCGCTGCGCGAATGCGTGCCGACGCTGGTGTTTCCGGGCGATCCGGCCATGC
>DASSGP010000290.1:0-6550 GCA_035693405.1 Rudaea sp.
CGCGCGGCTTCGGCGACCTTGGCCGCGATCGCGCGCGCCTCGGTCGGGTTTTCCAGCAGGAACTCCTCGAGTTTCTGGCCGACGATCGATTCGACGACGCCCTTGACCTCGGATGAAACCAGCTTGTCCTTGGTCTGCGACGAGAACTTCGGGTCCGGCACCTTGACCGACAGCACCGCGATCATGCCTTCGCGCATGTCGTCGCCGGCCAGCGACAGTTTGGCCGACTTGAGCAGGTTGGTCGATTCGATGTAGTTGCCGAGGGTGCGCGTCAGGGCCGCGCGGAAACCAGCCAGGTGCGTGCCGCCGTCCTTCTGCGGAATGTTGTTCGTGAAGCAGAAGCAGGTTTCCTGATAAGCGTCGGTCCACTGCATCGCGACGTCGACGACGACGCCCTCTTCGTGCTGCGCGGTGAACGTTATAACCTTTTGATGCAGCGGGGTTTTCAGCTGAGCAAGGTGCTCGACGAAGGAGCGGATGCCGCCGGTGTACTGGAATACATCGTGGCGTTCGGCGCTCTCCTCGATCAATTCGATCTTGACCCCCGAGTTCAGAAACGACAGTTCGCGCAGGCGCTTGGCCAGGATGTCGTAGTGGAATTCGGTCTGAGTGAAAATCGTGCGGCTCGGCAGGAAGCGCACGGTCGTGCCACGCAACGTCGAGGGGCCAACACGGCGCAGGGGATACTGCGGTTCGCCCAGGTGATATTCCTGCTCGTATTCGCTGCCGTCGCGATAGATCCTGAGCGTCAGCAGTTCCGACAGCGCATTGACGACTGAAACGCCGACGCCGTGCAGACCGCCGGAAACCTTGTACGAGTTGTCGTCGAATTTTCCGCCGGCATGCAGCACCGTCATCACGACTTCGGCGGCCGACCGCCCCTCCTCCGGCTGCATGTCGACCGGAATGCCACGGCCGTTGTCGACGACGCTGACCGAGCCATCCTGATGGATCGTCACGATGATGTGATCGCAATAGCCGGCCAGCGCCTCGTCGACCGAGTTGTCGACGACCTCGAAGACCATGTGGTGCAGGCCGGTTCCGTCATCGGTATCCCCGATGTACATGCCCGGGCGTTTGCGCACCGCGTCGAGGCCCTTGAGGACCTTGATCCGGCTGGCATCGTACTGGTCGGCTGGTTGCTGGATTTCGTTCATTGCAGCTCGCTATGAGTGGGTGGCGCGCGCGGCGCACCGAGCCGTGTAAAACCGCAATTATAGCAAGGCTGAGACCCTGCCCTGTTCCACGTGGAACGAACGGAACGGCACTGCGGCATCCAGCAGGCAGCGCGGGACCTCCGTGCTGGTCAGGAAGACCTGGGCCGACTCGTGCGTCAGCGCCTCCACTACGACGCGCTGATGCGCCAGGTCAAGTTCCGACGGCAGATCGTCGAGCACGACGATCGGCCACTCGTTGTGGTCGGTCTGGTAGAGCTGGGCTTGGGCCAGCATGCAGGCGATCGCGCAAAGCTTTTCCTGACCACGCGACAGTTGCTCGCGCCGCGGCGCCAACTCGAAGCTGAGCTTCCAGTCCGCACGATGCGGGCCGCGTGTCGTGTGCCCGCGCTGCCGATCCGTGCCATGCGATTCGCCCAGAGCCAACGCAAGTTCACGCTCGCCATTCCAGCCCGGCGCGTACTGCAGGATCGGCTCGCCCAGATCAGGCAGCAACGTCTGGAGGCGTCCGAGTAGAATCGGTGTCAAGCGCGCGAAGTAGCGAAGGCGTGCCGCATTCAACGCCAATGCCGCCGGGGCCAATTCGGCGTCCCAAGCGGACAATTCCGCCTCTGTCGCGTTATTTCTCAATAGGGCATTGCGTTGTTTGAGGGCACGGCGAAAGCGTCTGGAAACGCCCGGGAAATCTGGTTCCACGTGGAACACGCCCCAGTCTAGGAACCGCCGGCGCTCTTCGCTCGGCCCGGCAATCAGGGCATGCGAGCCCGGCTCGAAGCAAACGACCGCGCAGTGCCCGATTGCCGACGTAACGGTCGCTGCCGGCTGCCCATCGACACGCGCGCTCCAGCGACCGTCGCTCTGCATCATTCCGAGTTGAACGACTCCCCTGCTGCTCTCGACCTGCCCGAACACGACCGCATGAGCCATTCCCTGGCGCACAAGCAACTCCCCGCGTTGCGTGCGGAAACTCCGCCCATGCGACAGCAGATGGATTGCTTCGAGCACACTGGTCTTGCCTGCCCCATTCGGGCCCTCGAGCATATTGATGCCCGGACCGGCGGTAATCTGGGTGGCGGCAATGTTGCGCCAGTTCTCCAGGCGCAGCTCAATCAGTTTCACGCGTGGCTGGCCTTAAGACGGAGGGCCATCGCGGCTTTTCCCGCCGACCGCCGAATGCGATCGTGCATCGGCGGGTGTCGGGGTCCGTCAAAGGCGCAGCGGCATGATGACGTGGCGTGCCTGCTCGCTGTCGGGCGCCCGCAGCAGGCAGCTGGAGTTCGCATCGCGCAGGCAGATCAGCACGTCGTCACCGTGCAACGCATTGAGCGCGTCGAGCAGATAATTGACGTTGAAGCCCACTCCGAGGTCGGCCGCGCCGGTCTTGGCTTCGAGTTCCTCGACCGCCTCCTCCTGCTCCGGATTGTGCGCGACGATGCGCAGTTTGTTCGGGCTCACCTCGAGCTTCACGCCGCGGTATTTCTCGTTCGACAGGATCGCCGCCCGCTGCAGCGCACTGCGCAGCTGGTCGCGGACCAGGCGCACCTGTTTGTCCGCGCCGATCGGTATCACGGCCTCGTAATCCGGGAACCGGCCATCGATCAGCTTCGAGGTGAACGTGACATCGCCGCGGCGCACGCGAAGGTGATTGCGGCCGAATTCCAGGTCGACCGTCCCGTCGCCGGTTTCAAACAAACCCTGCAGTTCCAGCACACCCTTGCGCGGAATGATGATCTGGCGCGGCGTGCCGACACCCGCGGCGTGCGCAGTCTCGACCAGCGCCAAGCGGTGTCCATCAGTCGCCACGCAACGCAGCGAATGCTCGCGCAAATCAAGCAGCAAGCCGTTGAGGTAGTAGCGGACGTCCTGATGCGCCATCGCAAACGCGGTCCGATCCATCAGATCTTTCAATGTTGCCTCGGGCAACGAAATGCGCTCGCTGAGCTCGATATTGTCGATGACCGGGAACTCACTGGCCGGCAATGTCGCCAAGGTAAAACGGCTGCGCCCAGCATGCACGCCGACGCGATCGCCACTTTGCTTGAATTCGATCTTGCTCCCGTCCGGCAGGGCCCTGCAGATGTCGAACAGCTTGCGCGCCGGAATCGTCGTTTCGCCTTGCTCGAGGTCTTGAGCCGTCGTTCCCGCTGTCATTTCAACCTCGAGATCCGTGCCCGTGAACGTCACACGCTCACCGTCCGCAGACACAAGCAGGTTCGCCAGCACCGGCAACGTCTGCCGACGTTCGACCACGCCCACAACCTGTTGCAACGGTTTCAGTAAGGCTTCGCGCTGGATGCTGAATCGCATAGGGTCAAGTCCAAGTGGGTTTGGAACAGCTTCTATTGGGTATATTTAATAGCAAAAGCTTTAGTAGCTGGCCTTGTGTGTAACTCAAATTTAATAATTTATTATTATAAAACATATAGTTAAGTTACATTCCGGGTCCGGGTAACTTGCACGGCCGCCTGTGCAGCACCTGTGGATAGAATTTCCGTCCGGATTTACCCACAGGCTATCCCCAGCGATTCTAACCGGTCAGCGCGCGCTGTAGTTTGTCCCAATCGGCCCGCAGTTTTCCATCGATCGCACACAAGTCACGCACGGTCCGGCATGCGTGCATGACGGTCGTATGATCGCGGCCCCCAAAAGCCTTGCCGATTTCCGGCAGGCTATGTTCGGTCAATTCCTTGGTCAGCGCCATCGCCATCTGCCGCGGCCGCGCCAGCGAACGGCTGCGGTTCATCGACAGCAGGTCCGACAACCGCAGCTGATAGTAGTCCGCCACCGTTTTCTGGATATTCGAGATCGTGATCGACTGGCTATGCACGGTCAGCAGATCGCGCAGTGTCTCCTGGGCAAAGTCCGCGGTGATCGGCTGGCCGAGAAAGTTCGCGCGCGCTACCAGCGTATTGAGCGCCCCTTCCAGATCGCGCACATTCGAGCGCATGCGCCGCGCAATGAGCTGGGCCACCTGCTCCGGAATCTCGACGCGGCGCGACGCCGCCTTGTTCAAGATAATGGCCGCGCGCGTCTCGAAGTCCGGTGGATCGATGGCGACCGAAAGACCCCAGCCGAGGCGCGACTTCAGCCGCGGCTCGAGGTTGTCGACTTCTTTCGGATACCGGTCGCAGGTCAGGATGATCTGCTGCTTGCCGTCGAACAGCGCGTTGAACGTGTGGAAGAACTCTTCCTGCGAGGTGTTCTTGCCGGCCAGGAACTGGATGTCGTCGATCAGCAGCGCATCGACCGCGCGAAAGCGGCGCTTGAAATCATCCATGCTCTTGGTCCGCAGCGAATCGATCATCGCGCTGACGAACTGTTCCGAGCGCAGGTACATGACCTTCATCGCCGAGTTCTGCGCCCGCATATGATTGCCCGCGGCGTGCATCAGATGGGTCTTGCCCAGACCGGTGCCGCCATACAGCAACAACGGGTTGTAGGCCCGACCCGGATTGTTGGCGACCTGCACCGCCGCGGCCTTGCCAAGCTGGTTGGACTTGCCTTCGACGAACGACTCGAAAGTATAGGACGGGTCGAGGTTATGCTCAAACTCGAAATTCTCGCCAATGGCCGCAATCTCGCCGCGTGGCGCCCTGCGGCTGTTGAGCGTGCCGACCTCGAGGCGCACCCTGACCGTGTCACCCTGCAGGTGGTCGACAAGGGTCTGGATACGCGGCAGGAACTCGGCCTTGACGATGTCCAGCGTGTAGCCGTTCGGTGCGAGCAGACGGAGCCCCTCGTTGTCCTCGCTGGCCTGCAGGGGTTTGAGGTAGGTATGCAGATCCTCGACAGTGACGTCGCTTTCCAGGCGTTGCAGGCAGCGGCGCCACAACTCGCTCATGTGGGAAATTCTCGGAGTCGATCACACCAGGGGACCATCCAGTCTACGCGTCCTGGACACGCGACGCCAAGCGTAAGCGCATTGACACAACAGGTAAAAACCCACTATATTCCCGCTTCTTTTTGATCGAAATCCATCAGGGCACTGTCATGAAGCGCACTTTCCAGCCAGGCAATCTCAAGCATGCGCGTACGCATGGTTTCCGCGCACGCATGAAAACGCGCGGCGGACGGGCCGTGATCAACGCGCGCCGCGCCAAGGGTCGCAAGAACCTGATTCCTTGATCGGCGAGTGACACCGGCGTTCGGCTATCCGCGCACCGCAAGCCTGCGCCAGCCCGCCGAGTTCACCGCGTTGCGGCGCCAGGGCAAGCGCATGGCCGCACGTTTTTTCCAAACCCAATATCGCCTGACGCAGGGCGCCGATGCGCGCCTCGGCATGGCGGTGTCCAAGCGCGTGTCCAAGCGTGCCGTCGTGCGCAACCGCATCCGCCGCGTGATCCGCGAAAGCTTTCGCCTCAACCGCGCCAAATTGCCGCCCTGCGATGTGCTGCTGATCGCACAGACGACCGCGGCGGAGCAAAGCAGCAACGAGTTGCGCGCGGACCTCGACGGACTGTGGCAGCGACTGGCAGCATTGAAGTGACGCGACCCAGCCGGCACAATGCCGGCCCGTTCCAGATTCCCCGTTTTTCACCGAACCCGCAGTCGCCGAACTCGCAGTCACCGAACCCGCAGTCACCGGACCTGCCACGCGCCTCCTCGCCGATGCGCGCGGGTGCGTTGAAGGGAAACGGCGCGCGCCGCCGCGCCAGCAACCGCATCGACCAGACCTGACTATGACGAACACTCGCCCGTTCCTGTTCTTCGCGCTCTGCGCGATCGGATTCTTTCTCTGGCAAGCATGGCAACAGGATTACGGGTCGAAGGCGCCGCTTGGCAGTGCTGTCCCGGCATCCACCGCAACCGCAACGCCGGCGCCGGCGACACCCGCCGTTCCCGGCGACGTGCCGGCCGCGCTCACGGGTGCTAGTAGCGTACCGGCTACGGCCGCCGCTTCGACGCCAGCCGCGGCGGCGAGCACGGGCCAGCGCATCGAGATCCGGACCGACGTGCTGCGCGCGGTCATCGATACGCGCGGCGGCAATCTCGTCGAGGCCGACCTGCTCGCCTATCCGCTCGATCCGAGCGATCGCAGCAAACCGGTGCACCTGCTCAGCGACACCGGCGAAGGCTTCTTCGTGGCGCAGACCGGGCTGGTCAGCAACGGCTCGCCGGCGCCGGACCACAAAGCCCTGTTCAGCTCGGAGAAGACCGCCTACGCGCTGGCCGACGGTGCTGAAACCCTGGAAGTCCCGCTGACGTGGGCCGATGCCTCCGGCGTCACCGTGCGAAAAGTATACATTTTCAAGCGCGCCAGCTACCTGATCGACACGCGCCAGGAAGTCACGAACGCCGCGTCGTCGCCGTGGACCGGCAACGAGTACCGCCAGCTGCAGCGCGTGCCGCCGGTCATCAAGAGTTCCGGCTTCGCG
>DASSGP010000291.1:0-6108 GCA_035693405.1 Rudaea sp.
CAGCACCTCGAGCGCGCCCGAGCGATCCATTTCCTGGCGCACGATGCCTTCGACCTTCTTCAGGACCTTCAGCCCGAGCGGCAGCCACGTGTAGATGCCGGCAGCGAGCTTGCGGATCATGCCGGCGCGCAGCATCAGCCGATGGCTGACGATTTCGGCGTCGGCGGGCACTTCCTTGATCGTGGCGAGGTGGTAGCGGGACAGGCGCATGGATGAATGCTTGTTTTTCGTGGAGAGGTGTTATTGTAACCGCGAACCGCGCCGTTCCAGACGAATGGCGCCAGACAGGGATGCGCCGGTTCGCTGTTTTTCGACAATCCAGGAGGGAGCATGAAGCGGTTCTTGTCGGTCAGCGCGCTCGCGCTAGGGGTTTCAACCGCCGCAAACGCCATGACGCTCGGTGCGCACGGCGTCGGCCAGGTCCTGATCTATCCGTACTACACCGCCAACGGCGGCAACGGGACGCTGCTTTCGATCGTCAACGCGAACGAGGAGGGCAAGGCCCTCAAGGTGCGCTTCCACGAAGGCCTGAATGGCCGCGTTGTCGCCGACTTCAACCTGTACCTTTCGGAATGGGACGTCTGGGTCGGCCAGGTTTTCGATACGAGCGCCGATGGTTCCGGCCCTGCCGCGATCGCTACGAACGACAACAGCTGCACGGTTCCGGCGTTCATAGGGTTTGGAGGCGGATTTCCGAGTTCGTTGCTTTTCAGCAATGCCGCATATTCGGCGGCGAACGCCGATGGCGGTCCGGAGACGCTGGCGCGCACGCACGAGGGCTACTTCGAAGTCATCGAAATGGGCGTCGTGACCAACGCGACGAAGAACTCGCTGACGGCGATCACCCACGTCGCCGGCGTGCCGGCGCACTGTTCGCAAGTGACAGCCGCATGGGGCGCGCAAGGCTACTGGACGCAAGCGTCGGCAACGGATATCGACCCACCGACCGGCGGACTTTACGGGTCGGAAGCGGTTCTCAACGTCGCCGAGGGAACGATGTATACGGCGAATGCCGAGGCGATCGACGGGTTCAGTGCGACCGCGCAACACTCCGCTCCGGGAAGTGCCAGCCCCGACCTCAACACCGCGACCAAGTCCGGCAGCGGTATCGTCAGCGCCTTTCTGCCGCTCGGTGCGAGCATGGTTCGCGCCGATTACCAGAGATCCGAGGACGCCGTCAGCGCCCTGTTCATGGCCGGCAACCTGTTCAACGAGTACGTCGTCGATCCCGCCGTTGCCGCAGGTTCGGATTGGGTTGTCACGTTGCCGACCAAGCGTTTCTACACCGACCCGGCGTTGCTCGGCGCGAACCAGGCGCGGGCACCGTTTAATGCGATGTTCAGCGGAGCAGAAGGCGGGACGTCATGCTCTCCGATCAGTCCAGCAATATTCAGCCGAGAAGAAGACGGGCTGATAGGCTGGTGCGGGTTCGGGGTGTGCCCGCCCGAACCGGAATATACGCTCTGCTATGGCGCCAACGTCCTGACGATGGGCTCCGGCGAATCCGTCCTTGCAACGCATCTGGCCCATTCGGGTGCGGGCGGCTCGAGCGTCATACCGGTGCCCTTCAGATCCGGACAGCTGCGCATCGACCTCAACCGTTACGCCAACGGGTCGGATGCCGCGTATGTCCCGCTCAACTCCGCGAATGGCCCCGCGCTTTACGGCTTGCCGGCATTTGGCTTTCTGGCGATGCGCTATATCAATGGCAACGTCACGCCCGGCGTCCTCGCCAACTACAGCGGCGACTACCCGCACCGCAGCCGCGTGATCTGCACGAATTCCACAAATCCACAAAATGCGTGCCAGTGAAGGAGCTTGCATGATGAGGACGTTGACGATCGCGATCGCAACGGCCCTCGGCGCGATGACTTCGTCCGCCAGCGCAGTCATGCTCAACCCGCGCGGCACCGGCCAGGTGCTGATCTATCCGTACTACACGGTCAATCACCAGCAGACGCTGCTGTCGGTGATCAATACGACCGCGCATGGCAAGGCGCTGAAGGTGCGCTTCCGCGAAGGCTACGACGGCCGTGATGTGGCGAACTTCAATGTCTATCTCGGTCCCTACGATTCCTGGGTTGGCGCGGTGTTCGACACGGGCAGCGACGGCACCGGCGCTGCGGCGATCGCGACGAACGACAAATCCTGCACGGTGCCGGCGTTTCCGCTGGCGCCGGTTCCCGGAACGCTGCATGCGTTGACCTTCAGCAACGCGAACTACAGCCAAGGTGATTACGGCGCGCCGACCGGCACCGATTCCGGACCGACGAATCTTGCGCGCACGCGCGAAGGCTTCTTCGAGATCATCGAGATGGGCGAGGTGATCGATCAGCAGGCCGGCAGCCCGAAGACGCTCGAAGCGATCACGGTCACCAACCAGCCGCCGGGCTGTGCCCAGGTCATGAGCGCCTGGAGCAGCGGAGGCTACTGGGCGGCGAACGCGACGACCGATCTGTCGCCGCCGGCCGGAGGATTGTACGGTTCAGCCGGAATCGTCGATGTCGCACAAGGTACTTTGTACGCGTACAACGCAACGGCGATCGACGGCTTCAGCGATACGGTGCAGCACACCGGCCCGCAAGATCCAAAGCCGAATCTCAGCACCGCGGCGACGGATTCGGCCCATGACATCGCGACCGCTTACGTATCCATTGGCAACGCGATGATCAAGGCGGATTATCCGGCGTCGACGCGTGGGGTCGACGCCGTCAGCGCCGTGCTGATGGCGCAACAGCTCGCCAACGAGTTCAACTCGGATCCCGTCCTGGGTGCCCAGACCGACTTCCTGGTCACGTATCCGACCAAGCAGTTCTATGTCGATCCCGGAATTGTCGGCACGCAGTCTTCGGCGTTCATAGCGCCGTTCGAGCAAGTGTTCGGCGGTGGCGGCACAGGTTCCGGCGAGGGCGCCGGCAAGTCCTGCATCGACGCTCGCGCGGATTTTTTCGACCGGGTAGGCAGAGGCATCTATACGGGTTCCCCTTGCGGGCTGCCGCCGATCGGGTCGACGAACGAGTTGTGCCTGCAGACCGAAGCGATCCCACTGGGTGCGCACGCCGCCGCGCCGGGTGCGCTCCAGTCGAATTTGCGTGGCCAGTTGCTGCAGAACGATCAATGCGGTGGCCCGTTATTGGCCGTGACCTACGATACCGGCAATGTTCGGGTCGGGTTCACCGATCAGGTCGAGCCGGACTACATGGGCCCGCCGTACCCCGTCGAGGAGTTGCGCGCTTCGGTCAACGGAAAAATTTTCCTCGGCGTGCCGGCCGTCGGTTTCGTCGCGATCAACTACATCAATGCGAACGTGACGCCCGGTGTGCTCTCGAACTATAGCGGCACGTATCCGCATCGCTCGTGGCTCGCCTGCTTCGCGATGGCGGGAGGGCCATGCGAATGAACCGGCAAGCATCGACCAAGTCACTTGCTTTCGCGATCGCCGCTGCGCTCGGCGGCCATGCATCCGGCGTCGATGCCGTCGTGCTCGACGCGCGCGGCGCGGGGCAGGTGCTGATCTATCCGTATTACACGGTGAATCACCAGCAGACGCTGATTTCCCTCGTCAATGCGACCGACGTCCCGGCGGCGCTGAAGGTTCGTTTTCGCGAAGGATACGACGGTCGCGAAGTGGCGAGCTTCAACCTGTACCTGGGTGGCGCTGACACATGGGTCGGCTCGGTGTTCGACACGAGTGGCGACGGCAGCGGCGGCGCCGCGATCGCGACGACCGACAGTTCATGCACGGTCCCGCAGTTCGACTCGACGTTCTTTCCCGGTGGTGCGAAGGTTCTCGCATTCAGCAATAAGAACTACAGCCAGGGCGACTATGGCACGCCGACCGGAACCGATTCCGGTCCGACCGGGCTGGACCGCACGCGCGAGGGTTTCATCGAAGTCATCCAGATGGGTACGGTTGCCGGAAGCTCGGGCAATGCGCTCCTGCCCTTCGCGTCCGGGGCGCCGCAAAACTGTCCTCAGCTGGTCAACGCCTGGATGACCGGCGGATACTGGGCGACCGATCCGGGAGTCGACCTCGGGCGGCCGATCGGCGGCTTATACGGCGCGGCCGGCATCGTCGACGTCGCTGAAGGCACACTGTACTCGTACGACGCGACGGCGATCGATGGCTTCAGCGACATCGTGCAGCACACTGCTCCGGGCGACCCGAAGCCGAACCTGAGCACCGCGGTGACCGACTCGGCGCACGACATCGCGACGGCGTACGTGCCGATCGGCAACGCGATGATCAAGGCGGACTATCCAGCGTCGACGCGCGCTGTCGATGCGGTCAGTGCGGTGCTGATGGCTGACACCCTATTCAATGAGTTCGATATTGAGCCCGATCTCGGCGCATCGTCGGATTGGGTCGTGACGTTTCCGACCAAGCAGTTCTACGTGGATCCCGGCATCGTAGGAACAGCTGACAGCGGAATTTTGCCTCCTTTCAGCGAGCTGTGGCTTTCACGCGCCGGTTCGATGTATGGCTTGGCGTGCAATCCTGCTGGGTATCGGTTGTACGATCGAGAAGGAAGCATAGCGGCAGCCCCTTCACTGTCCGATGTGCCGCCGGCAACATCGAACTATCTGTGCTATCAGACTAGCGTGCTTCCGCTGCGCACCTACTCATCGTTGTCGCCAACGGAGGCGCTCGCATCGTCATTGTTCAATAGGAGCGTTCCCGAAGACAGACCCATTCTGGGCCCAGCGCCGCAATCTGCCAGCGGTCATTTTCTGCTCAGCTTCACGCAAAGCTACATCCAGCACGGCGCTACCTATACGGTCGGCGAGAGCTTTGTGCCCCAAGCCCTTCGGCCGTCGTTCGATGGAAACGTCTTTCCGGGCCTGCCGGCGATCGGCTTCCTCGCTGTCAATTACATCAACGCCAACGTCGCGCCTGGCGTGCTGTCGAACTACAGCGCCGCGTATCCGCATCGTTCGACGGCAAGTTGCACTAATTCCACAAATCCACAAAGCGTTTGCCAGTAGGCGTTCGACGTCGACTGACGTTCCCGGAAATGGAGCAGAAGGCGCTGGATTCCGGCGCTCGCCGGAATGACGAGCGGAAACGGGTTTGCCGGAGCATAGGCCGCAAGGCGGACCCCGACTCGGACTGCAGGCTGTTACGACCTCGAGCAGCGGTTGTTAAGCTTTCGTTTCAGCTTCCCGCGAATCTCTGGGGTCCATCATGCGTCGTTCACTGCGTCCGCGGTCGCTGGCCGCGACCATCGTCCTTGCCTTGTCCCTGCCCGCGAGCTTCGCGCTTGCGGCCGATACCGCCAACACGCTGCCGACGATCGAGGTCACGACGTCGAAGATTCCCGAACCGGTCGACTCCACTCCGGCGATGATCACGGTTGTCACGGGTGAGGAGCTGCGCGCGCGCAACGTGCAGGATCTGCGCACGGCGTTGAGTCTGGTCGCCGGCGTCGATATCGCGCCGGGCGGCGATGCCGGTCCGGCCGGTTCCGTGCCGGGCATGTGGGGGTTGCGTGAGTTCGATGCATTCCTGCTCGTCGTCGACGGCATTCCGTCGGGCGGCGCTTTCAATCCGGCGTTGACGACGCTGGACCTGACCAATGTCGAGCGCATCGAAGTGCTGCGCGGTCCGGCGCCAGTCATGTACGGCGCGACTTCGTTCGTCGGCGTCATCCAGGTCATCCACTATGCCGCGGGCGCGACGCCGTCCGAGGCGCAGGTCGGCCTGGGCTCGCGCAACAGCGGCATCGCGACGATCAGCAGCAATCTGCCGGACTGGGGCGTGTTCAAGCAGTCGATCAGCGCGAACGTGGAAACCCACGATTACAGCCAGGATGATTCCGGCATGAGCAAGGTGCACTTGCTCTATCGCAACGCCGCGGAAACCGACGCGGGCAAACTGCACTTCGACCTCGACGCGACGGCATTGCGCCAGGACCCGTTCAGTCCGCATCCGCGCGAAGGCAACGAACTGTCGCCGCGCTTTCCGCTCGACGCGAACGTCAATCCGTCCGATGCGAAGCAGAATACCGACCGCATCCAGTTCAACGCCGGGTTCGACCACAGACTGGCTTTAGGCGACTGGATCACGACGTTCTCGCTCGATCACAGCAAGAGCGACAACATCCGCGG
>DASSGP010000292.1:0-4983 GCA_035693405.1 Rudaea sp.
CCCAGCGCTGAAGTCAGGCCGAACCGCGCCGTACGCATCATCAAAAAGGTCAACATCCCATGTCTCTGTCAGTCGAACAAACCAGCAAGGTCATTGCGGACTATCGCCGCGCCCCGAACGACACCGGTTCGCCGGAAGTGCAGGTCGCACTGCTGTCCGCCCGCATCGAACACCTCTCCAAGCACTTCGCCGATCACGAGAAGGATCATCACTCGCGTCGCGGGCTGCTCAAGATGGTCAACCAGCGCCGCCGCCTGTTGAACTATCTGAAGAATTCCGACAACGATCGTTACAAGACCCTGATCGAACGCCTCGGCATTCGCCGGTAAGTTGCAACGCCGTCCCAGAATACCGAGTTGAAACAGCGGCCACTCGTGGCCGCACCAAGTTACGAACGCGCTCATCCGTGAGCGCGAAGATCAAGCGGGCCCTTCGGGCAAATTCTTAATTCATTAGGAGCCACAACGTGGCGAAAGTAACCAAGTCATTCCAGTACGGCAGTCACCAGGTAACGCTGGAGACGGGCGAAATCGCCCGCCAGGCGTCCGGCGCCGTTCTCGTCAGCATGTCCGGCACGGTCGTCCTCGTCACTGCCGTCGCGGCGACGAAGATGCGCGAGGGGCAGGACTTCTTCCCGCTCACCGTCGACTATGTCGAGAAGTTCTATTCGGCCGGCCGCATCCCCGGCGGCTTCTTCAAGCGCGAAGGCCGTCCGACCGAAAAGGAAACGCTGACCTCGCGCCTGATCGATCGTCCGGTGCGTCCGCTGTTTCCGGAAGAGTTCAAGAATGAAGTGCAGGTCATCGCGCAGGTCATCTCGCTGAATCCCGAGGTCGATGGCGACATCCCGGCGCTGCTCGGTGCCTCTGCCGCGCTGAGCCTGGCCGGAATCCCGTTCAAGGGACCGATCGGCGCCGCGCGCGTCGGTTACGCGAATGGCAAGTACCTGCTGAACCCGACCGCCACGGAATTGAAGACGTCCGACCTCGACCTCGTCGTCGCCGGCACGAACAACGCCGTGCTGATGGTCGAGTCCGAAGCCAAGCTGCTCAGCGAAGACATCATGCTCGGTGCGGTCATGTTCGGTCATCGCGAGATGCAGACGGCGATCCGCGCGATCGCCGAACTCGCCACCGAGGCGGCCAAGCCGTCGTGGAACTGGCAGCCGCCGGCGCGTGACGAATCGATGATCGCCGTGCTCAAGGGCGCGGTCGGCAGCAAGCTCGAAGAAGCGTTCCAGGTGCGCGACAAGCTGCAGCGCCGCGACGCGATCGCCGCGATCAAGGCCGACGTGATGGCTTCGCTCAAGGCGGAAGCGGAGCAGAAGGGCTGGCAGGCCGCGGACATGGCGAAGGAATTCGTCGAACTCGAATACCACACGCTGCGCGACAGCGTCCTCAAGACCAAGGTGCGCATCGACGGGCGCCAGCTCGACGACGTGCGCCCGATCTCGGTACGCGTCGGCGTGCTGCCGCGCACGCACGGGTCGGCGCTGTTCACGCGCGGCGAAACGCAGGCGCTGGTCGTCGTGACGCTCGGCACCACGCGCGACGCGCAGATCATCGATGCGCCGGAAGGCGAATCGAAGGATCCGTTCCTGTTCCACTACAACTTCCCGCCGTTCTCGGTCGGCGAAGCCGGCCGCTTCGGCGCGCCGAAGCGCCGCGAAGTCGGCCACGGCCGCCTCGCCAAGCGCGGCGTACAGGCCGTCAAGCCGAGCATCGAATCGTTCCCGTACGTGCTGCGCGTCGTGTCCGAGATCACCGAGTCGAACGGTTCATCGTCGATGGCGTCGGTGTGTGGTTCCTCGCTGGCGATGATGGATGCCGGCGTGCCGCTCAAGGCGCCGGTTGCCGGCATCGCGATGGGCCTGGTCAAGGAAGCCGACCAGTTCGTGGTGCTCAGCGACATCCTCGGCGACGAAGACCATCTCGGCGACATGGATTTCAAGGTCGCCGGCACCGCCGACGGCATCAGCGCGCTGCAGATGGACATCAAGATCGATGGCATTACCGAAGAGATCATGAAGGTCGCGCTGGCCCAGGCCCAGCGTGGACGCCTGCACATCCTCGGCGAGATGGCCAAGGTCATCACGGCGCCGCGCGCCGAGATGAGCGAATACGCGCCACGCCTGATGACGATGAAGATCCATCCGGACAAGATCCGCGAAGTCATCGGCAAGGGCGGCACGACGATCCGTTCGATCACCGAGGAAACCGGTGCGACGATCGACATCACCGATGACGGCACGATCATCATCGCCTCGGTCAACCGCGAAGCGGCCGAAGCGGCGAAGAAGCGCATCGAGCAGATCGTCTCCGACGTCGAGCCGGGCCGCATCTACGAAGGCAAGGTCGCCAAGCTCATGGACTTCGGCGCATTCGTCACGATCCTGCCCGGCAAGGATGGACTCGTGCACGTTTCGCAGATCTCCAACGAGCGCGTCGAGAAGGTTTCCGACAAGCTCAAGGAAGGCGACATCGTCAAGGTCAAGGTGCTCGAGGTCGACAAGCAGGGCCGCATTCGCCTGTCGATGAAGGCCGTTGAGGAAGAAGCGCCAGCTGCATAGGCTGGCGTGACGAAGACCGGGTGACACGCAAAGCGGGCCGAGGCCCGCTTTGCCGCTTTCCGGGGCGAGGAGGGCGCCTATGGAAGAGGAAACGATCACCACACTGGTATTGGTCAGCCTGGCGGCGGTCGCTGCGCCTTTGCTTGCCGAATGGCTGGTCCGACGAGTGCGCGTGCCCGGCGTCGTCATCGAGATCGTCCTCGGCATCCTGATCGGCCCACAACTGCTCGACATCGCGCATCGCGATCACGTCGTCGATGGGCTTGCCGAACTCGGCCTGACGTTCCTGATGTTTCTGGCCGGTTACGAGATCGAGTTCGAGACAATCAAGGGCCGCCCGCTGAACCTGGCGCTTGCTGGCTGGGGCCTCTCGCTGGTGCTCGCTTTCTGCTTTGCCTTCATCCTTGTGAGCACTGGCACGGCGTTGTCGACGCTGCTCATCGGCCTGTGCCTGACCACGACGGCTATCGGCACGCTGCTGCCGATCGTGCGCGACGCCGGCCTGCTGCAGAGCCGCCTCGGCCCGTACTTCATCGGCGCCGGCACGATCGGCGAATTCGGTCCGATCGTCGCGATTGCCGTGCTGCTGACCGGCGACGAGCCGCTGAAGACGATCGTGTTCCTCTGCGCCTTCATGCTCGTCGCCGCCGCTGCTGCTGCGATCACTCTGCGCGCGCACCCGCCGCAATGGATCGAACTGCTGCGCAAACACCTCAATTCGAGCGCGCAACTGCCGGTACGCATCGCGGTGCTGCTCGTGGTCGTGCTGGTCTGGGTCGCTTCGCAGCTGGGCCTCGACGCGCTGCTCGGCGCGTTCGCTGCCGGCCTGATCGTCCGCCTGAGCACGTCGAGTCCCGAGCACGATCCGGTACGCATCAAGCTCGAGGCGATCGGCTTCGGCTTCCTGGTCCCGATCTTCTTCATCGTCAGCGGCATGCGCTTCGACCTGGCCGCGCTGCGGTCGGATCCGACCCAGATCATCCGCGTGCCGATGTTCCTGCTCGCGTTCTTCATGGTGCGCGGAATCCCCGTGATGCTGCTTTATCGAAAGGACCTGCCGCATGCGGCCCGGTCGGCGCTGGCCCTGCTGGCCAGCACGCAGCTGCCGCTGATCGTCGTCATCGTCACGATCGGCCTCGAAACGGGACGAGTGTTGCCGGTCAATGCCACGGCGCTGATCACCGCCGGCATGTTGTCCGTGCTGTTGTTTCCATCGCTCGCTCTCATGCTGATGCGGCGCGGCCGCACAGCGACCGCTGACGGATCCGCCGACGAGAACAAGCCGGATCGCCTCGCCGATCAACCGGCCGCGCTGATCGACGACTGAGGCGGCGGGCGAATTTGAAGTAGAAGCCGCTCGGGCCGCGTGAGCCGTGCCGGCAATGAAACAAAGAACGGGCGAAAGCCCGTTTTCTTGTACTTGCGCCGAAAGATTGACTCGCGGGCGGACGCGTCCAATAATGGCCTGCACATTCGGACGTGGCTGCCTGCTCTATGCCTCATGCGGGATGTACACCAGAGCGGCCCTTCGCCACGCATGCACGCCGCGCAATCTTGCTTGCTCTACTGCTCGCCGCGGGCGCTGCATTCGCAAAAGTAGCCTTCGACGCGGGCCCTGCATCCGCCACCGGAGCCGGGCCGCTTGCGATCGCCGTCGGCGACGTCGATGGTGACGGAAAGGCCGATCTCGTGGTCGCCAATTCCGACAGCAATACTGTTTCAGTGTTGCTCGGCAACGGCGACGGCAGCTTCGAACCCCAGGCCGTCTACGCCGCGGGAACCTATCCGCAGTCGGTAGCGCTCGGCGATTTCGACAACGACGGCAGGCCGGACATCATCGTCGCCAATCGCGTCAGTGGAACTGTTTCGCTGTTGTCGGGCAACGGCGATGGCACGTTCCAGCCACAGCGCGCGTTTGCCGCAGGATACAGCCCTCTCTCCGTGGCGCTCGGCGATTTTGCGGGCAACGGCAAACTCGCCGTCGCCGTCGTCAACGGTGCGGACGGCGGCATTTCGGTGCTGCTTGGCGACGGCCACGGCGGTTTCAGCGATCGCAGGCCCTATCCATTGGGCGCTGGCGTGTCGCCGCTCGGAATCGTGAGCGCGGACATGGATGGCGACGGCAAGCTCGACCTGGTCGTGGCCGGCAGCGGCGGCCGCAGCGTCGTCCTGTTGCGCGGCAATGGCGACGGCACTTTTCAAGGCCCGATTACCATAGCTACCGGCAGTTCTCCGGTCGCGCTGGCGGCGGCGGACTTCAACGGCGACGGCGTCGCCGATCTGGTCCTGGCGGATCGAAGCCGTCACAGCATCGAAATTCTTCTCGGAAATGGCGACGGTACGTTGCGGCCCGGCGTGACCTACGCCGCAGGCCTCGATCCCAATGCGCTGGCGGTCGCGGATTTCAATGCCGA
>DASSGP010000293.1:0-2945 GCA_035693405.1 Rudaea sp.
CAGCGCATCGTGCGCGCAAAACGCACGCTGGCTGATGCGCACGTGCCGTTCGAGGTGCCGAGCGCCGGCGAACTCGCCGAACGGCTCGCGTCGGTACTCCAGGTCGTCTACCTGATCTTCAATGAAGGCTACACGGCGACCGCGGGCGACGACTGGCTGCGGCCCGGATTGTGCGAGGACGCGCTGCGGCTCGGACGTGTGCTTGCCGGATTGATGCCGGGTGAAGCCGAGGTTCACGGTCTGGTAGCACTGATGGAATTGCAGGCTTCGCGTTTGCGCGCGCGAGTCGGTCCGGGCGGGGAACCGGTGCTGCTGCTCGACCAGAATCGCGCGCAGTGGGACTACCTGCTGATCGGCCGCGGACTCGCCGCGCTCGAACGCGCGGACAGGCTCGGCGCGACGCGCGGGCCGTACGCGCTGCAGGCGGCGATCGCGGCTTGTCACGCGCGAGCACGCGCGGCCGACCAGACCGACTGGCCAATGATCGCAGGGCTGTACGCGGAGTTGGCCGAACGGGCGCCCTCGCCGATCGTGCAGCTCAATCGCGCGGTCGCGGTGGCGATGGCATTCGGACCGCAGGCCGGACTCGATATTGTCGACACGCTCGCCGATGAACCGGCGTTGCAGTCATATCACCTGCTGCCGAGCGTGCGCGGCGACCTGCTCGGCAAGCTCGGCCGTGGCGCGGAAGCGCGTGCCGAGTTCGAACGTGCCGCCGGGCTGACGCGCAACCTGCGCGAGCGCGAGCTTCTGCTGCAACGCGCCGCGGCGGCGATTCCCCACTAGCCGCCCCGGGCGACGCACGCACAACAATTCACGATTCACCAGGAGCACACAATGTCTTACTTGCTGTTGATCATGGAGCCGCACGGCCAGCGCGCCGCGCGAACGCCGGAGCAAGGCACGCAGGCTTACCAGAGCATGCTGGAGTTTGCCGCCGACCTGAAGGAGCGCGGCCTGCTGCGCGCGACCGAGTCGCTGAAGACCGGTGGCGTTCGCGTCGCCACGCGCGAGGGCAAGCGCATGCGCATCGACGGCCCGTTCGCCGAGGCCAAGGAGCTGGTCGGTGGTTTCTTCCTGCTCGACTGCGACGACGAAGAGCAAGCCATCGCGATTGCCGGTGAATGTCCGGCGGCGCAGTGGGCCACGGTCGAGGTGCGCGAACTGGGTCCCTGCTACAGCTGACCCTGGGCGCCGGCCAACCGACGATCTGTGGCGATGGAATCGTGGTGGCCGGCATCGAGCAGTGCGACGACGGCGGCACGGTGGACAGTGACGGCTGCTCGGACACCTGCAGCGTCGAACCGGGTTATACGTGCATCGGCAGTCCGAGCGTTTGCACGCAGAATCCGTGACCCGGCGCGCCAGAATCGCTTCCGCCTGTCGGCGCCGCGGCTGGCAGTTCCAAATGTGCCGCGGCGCGCGCCTTGATTTGCGCGGCCGAGGCCAGCGGGCATGTTGCGCGTATTGTGATCGCCGTCGGCGGCCCCAGCCGGGCGTGTTCTGACTCATCAATTGTCCAGGCGATCCGTGAATTCCCGAAGTGTCGGGAATGTCCCGCCGTTCGCTAATGTCCCTGTCGTTCGTTATTGAATGCGGGAGCCGGATTGGCCGATGCTCCACAGGGAGCCGCCGATGGGAAACGCACGTGTTTTCGCAATGATGATGTTGCTGGCCAACCAGGTTACGGCAAGCGCGAACGATGGACCGCTCGACATCAGCTTCGGGTTCCTCGGTCAGGTCGAACTGACGCCGGCCGGCATGGCCGCGGACGCACTCGGAACTCTGCGCATGCGCGTCGATGGGCAGCATCGGATCGTCGGCTGCATCCGTACGGTCAATGGGTCGAACGTGACGGTTCCGTGGCTGTTCCGGCTGACCCCGAGCGGAGGCGGCGATTCGGGTTTCGCGGGCACAGGCTCGAAATTCGTCGCCATCCCGGCCGGCGCCACCGGCCTGGCTTGCGATGGATTCGACGTGGCCGGTGACGGCAGGATCGTGCTGGCATCCTACGACGGCAGCAATCAGTACATCATGCGCTTCAAGGACGACGGCTCGCCCGACACGACCTTCAACAGCACCGGAACATTGACGATCGCGCGCAACGGCGCCAGCAACGATTTCACCAGCGACCTCGTCATCGCATCCGACGGCTCGATCTATATCGCGTATCAGCGGTTCACGGCCAACGGCGCCCGCTTCCTCGTTCGCCACATTCTGTCCACGGGCACCGTCGATTCCGGATTCGGTCCCGGCGGCGGCGGAGTATCCCTGTTCGATGGGTTCGCGATCCGCACCGGGGTCTCGGCGCGCGACGATGTACCGAGTCGCATCCTGCTCGGGACCGGCGGCGAGATTGTCCTCACTGGCTACACCAAACCCACGCTGACCGGGAATCTGGATTTTGCCGCGGCTCGCCTGAGTTCCGCCGGCATACCCGATTCGGGTTTCGGCACGTCGGGCGCGGCCATAGTCGCGTTCGACCTCGGCCAGTCGAATGCCGATCTGTGCACCGCTTCCGTGCTGGATTCCCAGAACCGCCTGGTCATGGCCGGCTACGCGCAGCGCGCCACGGTCGGCGACGCGGATTTCGCCGTGGTCCGATTGTTGCCGACCGGGTTGCCCGATCCGGCGTTCAGCGGCGACGGCAAGGTCACCATCCCGTTCGATCTCGGCGGATCCGGCGAGGACGTCGCAACCGCGGTGACGCTGCAAACCGATGGCCGCATCCTCATCGGCGGCTATGCCAAGCACCTGACCGGCAGTTCGGCATACGACTGGGCGGTGGCTCGACTGCTCGATGGCGGTGGCCTGGACAGTACCTTTGGCGCAGCGGCCAATGGCAAGCAGACCTACTCGGTGAACCTCGGTGGGAACAACAACGACTTCATGTACCAGCTCGTCGCCAATGGCAGCGATTTTGTTTTCGGCGGCGAGTCGAACGG
>DASSGP010000294.1:0-14400 GCA_035693405.1 Rudaea sp.
CCGCAGAGTGACGAAAAGCCGAGGAGCGGGAAATTCCAACGAGTGCGCGCAAGGGTCAAGTATCCGGCCGGCGCGCGGCGGCAATAAGAGACCGCAATCACCGGCCCGGGCTCTTCACGATACGTCAACAAGTACACAGTACAGCCCCTTGGCGGGTACGTCACCTGCACCGGCCTTTGTCAGAAGGCCGGGTGCGAGGAGAATCTACACCCGGTCGCAAGACGCATGCAGGTCCTTCTGCGTGGCGCCAGAAAGATAAACGGTCTGAGGTGCCTGCCTTGTGCTGAATGGATGTTTCGACTGGCCCATCGATCGATATGCTGCCGAAACATCGTCCGCGCCGCTTGCAGGTCCGTCAGCTTTCGGCGTACCGTTGATGTGCCGGCTTCCGTGACCGCCGGCCGCGACGCCCAACGGACCATCTTCGCAGGCGTCCGCAACGCATCGAATCTGGAAGCATCGGGGAATCGCAATGACTACCTGGATGATGAATGGAGCTGCGGCGGTTATTGTCGTCCTGGTGTCCACAGGCCTGTTTCTCTTCGTCGTAACCCGGGGCGCGTTGATGTGGCGGGGCTTGTCGGGCGCACGCAGCGAAAACGCGCACGTGTATCCGATCTACACGAACGAGCGCCTGATCAGGATGCTCGATTTCCAGCCGATCATCTCGGCGATCCTGCTGTTTCAGTACAAGCGCCTCGTATCCAGGATCGTTTTGGAACTCGACCTTCTGGACCTGCGGAACAGGAGGGTTCTCATCACTTCGTGCGCGTTCGGCAACGTGATTCCAAGAGTCGTGAAGGCCGCCGTGCAGGGCGGAGCCGAGCGCGTGCTCATCATCGATATCATCCAGAACGAGTTGCTGCGCGCCGAAAGCAAACTGGGGGAGTTTCCCGGGAAAGTCGATTTCATCGAAGACAACGCCGCGGCGATGAAACAGGATGGCGGTACGGTCGCCGCGAACGTCGTCTTCTTCCTGCTCCACGAATTGCCGCACGACCTCAAGAGCCGGGCGCTGGGCGAGGCCGGGCGCATGCTGGCGCCGGGTGGAAAGCTGCTGATCGCGGAATTCCATCGTCCCGATCCGTGGGTGCTTCGCGCGCTGAGTTGGACCTACTTCAAGGTGTTCGAGCCGCTCGGGCTCGCGATCTGGGACACGCACGATCCGCTGCACTGGCTGGAAAACGTCGGTGGCTGGACCTGCGAACGCAAGACCTATTTCTATGGAAATTTCCAGATCATCACTGCGACGAAGCTTTGATGATTTCGCGCAGCCCATCTGTTGCCAGACCGGGTTGCGAAATTGGAAACAATCGATACTCCTGTCGCGATCGTCGCCACCGGCGGAGCCGGCACATCCACGGCTCAGGTCTTGCGCTTGGTTTCGCCGGCCTTGGATATTTCCTGCCACGCCTGTTTCGAGGCATCACCGAACAACGCAAGGATCCGTGCGCCCTGCTCCTGATAGTCCGCAGCCAGTTCCGCTGCGAGCTCGGACTGCAGTTTCAGAAAATCCTCCGGCTTACGGCACTCGGCGAATCGCGTCATCATCTTCAGGTCCTTGCTGTAACGATCGCCCATGAAACGAATGACCTCGGCTTGGATGCGGTTGGCGTTGCCCAGCCATTCCGAGAACGCGTTGGACATCCACTCGAACGATTCCTTGCCGAAACCGGGAAAGGCGGGCATGCCTTCCGGCATCGCGAAGGGAAACTGCTTTGACTTGCTCATGGCGTGCTCCTCGACGTAGGGCGATCGAACCGTTGCGGGGGCGGGCGTCCTGGGACGACTGCAGCGCGCTGAAACCAGCATAGGCCGACCACGAGTCCTGATTGTGACGCCGATCAACTGACTGCGACCTAAGCGTTGGCGCGCCTCGAGCCTGCCTGGAAGCCGAACGGGACATTCACTGGTGCCACGCCAGCAGCGATCCGGCGGCCGGCGAGATTGTGCGGGGCCCGAATTCAGGCGATTGTAAATTCCTCGTTCTTGATTCCGATCAAGTTGAATGCATCCGCCAGATTGCTAGACTTCAGCCAGTTCGCTACGGGGAGCACGTATGGACACTGCATTGACATACAACGACAAGGTGGTGCGCCAGTTCACCATCATGACGATCGTCTGGGGCATCGTTGGCATGCTGGTCGGCGCGATCATCGCCGCACAACTCGCCTGGCCGTGGCTGAATTTCGACATACCCTGGCTTTCGTACGGCCGACTGCGGCCCTTGCACACCAATGCCGTGATCTTTGCGTTCGGCGGTTGCGCGCTGATGGCGACGGGGCTCTACGTCGTGCAACGCACGTGCCAGGCGCGCCTGATCAGCGACAGGCTCGCCGCATTCGTATTCTGGGGCTGGCAGCTCGTGATCGTTTCCGTGGCGATCACTTTCCCGCTCGGCATCACCCAGGCCAAGGAATACGCCGAAGCCGAGTGGCCGATCGATATCCTGATCACGCTGGTCTGGGTTGCGTTCGCGGTCGTGTTCTTCGGCACGATCGTCAAGCGCCGGGTCAAGCACATCTACGTCGCGAACTGGTTCTACGGCGGCTTCATCCTGACGATCGCCGTGCTGCATATAGTCAACAACCTGGCGATTCCCGTATCGATGTGGAAGTCGTATTCGATCTACTCGGGCGCCGTCGACGCCATGGTGCAGTGGTGGTACGGCCACAACGCGGTCGGTTTCTTCCTGACCGCCGGCTTCCTCGGCATGATGTATTACTACGTGCCGAAGCAGGCGCAGCGGCCGATCTATTCATACCGGCTGTCGGTCGTGCACTTCTGGGCGCTGATCTCGATTTACATGTGGGCCGGTCCGCATCACCTGCAGTACACGGCCCTGCCCGACTGGGCGCAGTCGCTCGGAATGGTGTTCTCGCTGATCCTGCTCGCGCCGTCGTGGGGCGGAATGATCAACGGCATCATGACGCTGTCCGGCGCGTGGCACAAACTGCGCACCGATCCGATCCTGAAGTTCATGATCGTGGCGCTGTCGTTCTACGGCATGGCGACCTTCGAAGGTCCGATGATGTCGATCAAGACGGTCAACGCGCTGTCGCATTATACCGACTGGACGATCGGCCACGTGCATGCCGGCGCGCTCGGCTGGGTCGCATTCATCAGCATCGGCGCGATCTACAGCATGTTCCCGAAACTGTTCGGCGCCGAACGGATGTATTCGACCCGCCTGATCGACCTGCATTTCTGGATCGCGACGATCGGCGTGGTGATCTACATCAGCGCGATGTGGATTGCCGGCGTCATGCAGGGCCTGATGTGGCGCGCAACGAATCCGGACGGAACGCTGACCTACACGTTCATCGAATCGGTGGCGCAGACGCACCCGTTCTACGTCGCCCGCCTGTTCGGAGGGCTGCTGGTCCTGGCTGGCATGTTCATCATGGCCTACAACTGCTGGAGGACGGTGTCCTCGGTGCGTGACCGCGCGCCGGTTGCCGCGATTCCGACCGCCGTGGCTGCCTGAGGAGCCGATCATGAATCACTCGACAATCGAGAAGAACATCGGCCTGATGGCAATCCTGGTCGTCATTGCGATCAGCCTCGGCGGGCTTGCCGAAATAGTGCCGCTGATGTTCCAGGCGAACGTCATCGAACCGGTGCCGGGACTCAAGCCCTACCCGCCGCTGCAGCTTGCCGGGCGCGATGTATACATTCGCGAGGGTTGCTACAACTGTCATTCACAGATGATTCGCGCCCTCGCCTCCGAGGTGCTGCGCTACGGCCACTATTCCGTCGCCGGCGAATCGGTCTACGACCATCCGTTCCAGTGGGGCAGCAAGCGCACGGGCCCGGACCTCGCGCGTATCGGCGGCCGCTACAGTGACGACTGGCAGCGCGTGCATCTGGCCAACCCGCGCAATCTCGTGCCCGAGTCGGTCATGCCGGGCTATCCGTGGCTGAACACGGCAACCCTGTCCGCTGCCGATGTCGAGTCGCATATGCGTGGCTTGGCCATGGTCGGTCTTCCGTACACCGACGCGGACTACGCTTCGGTCGCCGAAGCCGTCAAGGGCAAGACCGAGATGGATGCGCTCGTTGCTTACCTGCAGGATCTGGGCAAGTACGGTCCGAAGGAGAACCTGCAATGATCATGGGCCTGATTACCGCGCTGTTGATCGTGATCTTCTGCGGCATCGTCGGCTGGGCGTACAGCGGGCGGCGCAAACAGGAATTCGAAAAGATGGCACGCGTGCCGCTGAATGACGACAATCCGGAGAAACGCCCATGACCGCGGGATGGGGAATCTTTGTCGCGCTGCTGGTGCTGGTCAACGTGGTCGGCGCGTTATGGCTGCTTTTCGCCACCGCCAAGAGTCCGGCGAAGGAAGAGGACACGACCGGCCACACCTGGGACGAGGACTTGACCGAGTACAACAACGCCTTGCCGCGCTGGTGGCTCGGCATGTTCCTGCTGACGGTCGTTTTCGCCGCCGTCTACCTGGTGTTCTATCCCGGCTTCGGCGCCATCGCCGGCACTCTCGGCTGGACCCAGGCCGGCGAAGTCAAGGCCGATCTGGCAGAGAACAATCGCAAGCTCGAGGCGGTGTTCTCGCGCTTTCGCGACCGCAGCGTGGAAGAACTCGAACACAATCCGGAAGCGCTGAATTTCGGACGCAACGTGTTTGTGAACAACTGCGCCGCCTGTCACGGATCCGATGCGCGCGGCGCAAAGGGCTATCCGAACCTGACCGACAACGACTGGCTCTTCGGCGGCGCCCCTGATCAGGTGCTGACGACGATCCTCAACGGCCGTGGCGGTGTGATGCCGCCGCTCGGCGCCGCGCTCGGCGAACAGGGTGTCAACGAAGTGGCGAACTACGTACTCACGTTGTCGGGCGGCAAGGCCGATCCGGCACTGGCCGAAGCCGGCAAGGCCCGCTTCGTCACGATCTGCGCCGCCTGCCACGGTCCCGAAGGCAAGGGCAACATCGCGATCGGCGCGCCGAACCTGACCGACGACATCTGGCTGTACGGCAGCACGCTCGATGACATCAAGTCCAGCGTACGCGATGGCCGCAGCGGCAAAATGCCCGCGTGGGAACCGATCATAGGCAAGGACCGGGCGCGCCTCGTCGGAGCATGGGTGCTGGCCCAATCCAATTCCGCCGAAGCGGCGGCCGACAAGCCATGAGCGACGACGCCGCGCTTGCGCGAGACGACGATGATGGCGCGAGCCTGAGCGCCGTTCGGCTGCGCCGCGCCGGTGCCGTCGCGTGGCCATCGTTCTTCGCGGCGGCTGTGGCATCGGTCGTGTTCTTCGCGATCGTCGACCCGGCCGAACTGGCGGACATCACCTGGCCGCATCTGCCGATCTCGCGCGAGTTCGGCTATAGCATCGGCTTCTTCATGTTTTGGGCCTGCACGCTCGGTTCGAGCGCGTTCACGGCGTTGCTTCTGTCGTCGCGCGTCAAGCGGGCCGTTCGCGAGAGCAAGTCGATAATAAAGAGCGATCAATGAATCGGCCCATCCCGCTGACTGTCGTGCAGGATTCGGGCGAATCTCTGTACGCGGCGCAGCCGAAGATCTACCCGCGCGAGATCGACGGACGTTTCGCCCGCCTGCGCATTGCCGCCGTGTTCGTGCTGCTCGGTCTGTTTTATCTGGTGCCGTGGATGCGTTGGGATGGACATCAGGCCGTCCTGTTCGACCTGCCCGCGCGCAAGTTCTACGTGTTCGGCCTGACGTTCTGGCCACAGGATTTCTTCTGGCTCGCCTGCCTGCTCGTCATCGCAGCGATCACGCTGTTCTTCTTCACGGCGCTTGCCGGCCGGCTGTGGTGCGGCTATGCCTGCCCGCAGACGGTCTGGACCGAAGCGTTCCTGTGGATCGAACGTTTCTGCGAGGGCCGGCGCAACCAGCGCATCAAACTCGATGGCGGGCGATGGACGGCTGAAAAAATCCTGCGCAAATCGAGCAAGCAGTTTCTGTGGATCACGCTTTCCCTGTGGACCGGATTCACGTTCGTCGGTTTCTTCACGCCGATTCTCGACCTCGGACACGCCGTGACGACGCTTTCGTTCGGCGGCTGGGAAGGGTTCTGGATACTGTTCTACGGCTTTGCGACTTATGGCAACGCCGGCTACATGCGCGAGCAGGTGTGCAAGTACATGTGCCCGTACGCGCGCTTCCAGAGCGCGATGTTCGATCGGGACACTTTGGTTATTTCCTATGACGTGACACGCGGGGAACCACGCGGGCACCGCAAGCGCGGCGTTCCCAGCGTGCTCGCATCACCGGTTCTCGCAACCCCCTTGAGCCAAGGCGGCGATCGAGCGCCGGCGCTCGATGGGGATTCTGGAAGTACGCCGGTGACCGGCGCACGCCGGTCGCCGCCGAGTGCGAATTCCCTCGGCGACTGCATCGCATGCGATGCCTGCGTGCAGGTTTGTCCGACCGGCATCGACATCCGCGACGGACTGCAGATCGAATGCATCGCCTGTGCGGCGTGCATCGATGCCTGCGATTCCGTGATGGACAAGATGAACTACCCCCGCGGCCTGATCCGCTACACGACCGAGAACCTTCTGGCCGGCATGAGCCGCCGCATCGTGCGTCCGCGAACTGCGATCTACGCGACGATTCTGGGCGCATTGCTCGCCGCCTTCGCGTGGGGCATCAGCCACCGCGCTGGGCTGATCGTCGACGTCCTGCACGATCGAAATGCCCTGTACCGCGAAATGTCCGATGGCGGCATCGAGAACGGCTACACGATCAAGCTCGTGAACAAGACCGATCAGGCGCAGCAGCTGCGCATCGCACTGGAGGACGATCACGCGTCCTTGCGGATCATCGGGAAGACGCGCGTGACTGTCGAGGGCGGCCAGGTGGCCAATGTTCCACTGACGTTGCGCGCCGATCGCGCCGATATCAAGGGAAGGCGCCGCGTGGAACTGCTGGTACGCAACGACGATGATTCGATCCACGTAGAGCACAAGAGCGAGTTCTTCGCACCGGAGGAGAAATGAACGACGCCGCAAATCGCTGGTATCGGGTGCCGGAAGTCTGGCTCATGATCGTCATGTTGCTCACGACGATGATCGGTTCACTCGCGCTCGTGGCAACCGCGTTCGGCAATCGCGACGAGTTGCCGCACGTTGGCTCGCGGATCGCATCGCCGTTGCCGCCGACTTCTGCGCCGCGTGCGGCCGAACACAAGACGCCGTAGGTCCGATCGGCTAGCGGCCATGCCTTCCCTGACCTGTTTCCATTGCGGCGAACCGGTTGCCGGCGATGCACCGCTGGTCGCGCGCGTCGGCGCGCTCGATCACCCGGTGTGCTGCATCGGCTGCCGTGCCGCGGCTGAATGGATCGCGTCGCTTGGCCTGCAGGACTATTATCGCCTGCGCGATACACCGCCGCCACGCGCCGTCGCGGTCGGCGACTACTCGGCCTGGGACCGCCAGCAACTGCAGCGCATGTACGTGCACCAGCGCGACGGCGGCGACGCCGAAGTCTGCGTGCTCCTCGAAGGCCTGCGCTGCTCGGCGTGCAGCTGGCTGATCGAACGTGCCCTGTCGGCGATGCCAAGCGTGCGCGAGATAGGCGTCAGCGTTCCCGGCAAGCGCGTGCGCATCGTCTGGCAACCGCAAACCGAATCGTTGAGCGCGCTGCTCGGCGCGCTTGCACACCTGGGCTACGTTCCGCATCCTCTGGATCGCGAATCATTGAATGATGTCGTCGAACGCGAGCAGCGCACGGCGTTGAAGCGCCTGGTGGTGGCCGGCCTGGGAATGATGCAGGCGATGATGTTCGCGATCGTGCTGTACGCAGGCGCGCTCGAAGGCATCGAGCCGTCCACGCGCGACTTCTTCCGCTGGATTGGTTTGCTGGTAACGATTCCCGTGGTGTTCTATGCGGCTCGGCCTTTCTTCGCCGGGGCGTGGCGTGAACTGCGCGCGCGTCGTCCCGGAATGGATACGCCGGTCGCATTCGCTGTCGCCCTCGTGTTCGTCGCCAGCATCGTCGAGACGCTGCGCGGCGGAGCCCAGGTATATTTCGACTCGGCAAGCATGTTCGTATTCCTGCTCCTGGGCGGACGTTACCTGGAAATGCGTGCGCGCCATCGCGCCGCCGATGTCGTCGATGCGTTGGCGCGCCTGCAGCCCGCCGTCGCCGAACGGCTCGATGCGAACGGCGTGCCGGAGAGCGTCGGCGTACACGAGCTGCAGATTGGCGACTGCGTCGTCGTAGCCGACGGCGCGACGGTGCCGGCAGACGGCGAACTGGTCAGCGCCGAGTGCCGCGTCGACGAGTCGTTGCTCAGCGGCGAGTCCAAGCCCCTGCTGCGTCACCGCGGTGAGCGCCTGATCGCCGGCAGCATCGTCGTCGACGGTCCCGCGCAGATGCGCGTGGCCCGCGTCGGCGCCGAAACCACGCTGTCGGCAATCGTGCGCATGATCGGACGCGCCCAGCAGCAGCGGCCGCGCTGGTCGCGTTATGGCGATCGCGCCGCCGGCTACTTTGTCTGCGCCCTGCTGATGGTCACGGTAGTCACGGCTGCCGCGTGGCTCGTCATCGATCCGGCGCGCGCGTTTGCCGCGTCGCTCGCCGTGCTCGTCGTCGCCTGCCCTTGCGCCTTTGCTCTGGCCGTTCCGGCGGCGCTTGCGCGCTCGCTCACGGTACTCGCGCAGCGCGGCGTCCTCGTGCTGACGCCCAACGCGATCGAAAGCCTGATCCGCGCCAACTACTTCGTGTTCGACAAGACCGGGACATTGAGCGAACGCGGCCTCGAACTCGTTTCGAGCGAGGCCATTGGGCCGATCTCGGTCGAGGCGTGCCTGCGAATCGCGGCGCAGCTCGAGAGTGGCAGCACGCATCCGATCGCCGATTCACTGCGCGCGGCTGCCGGCGAAGCGGAACCTGCGCGAGCGCAGAACCTGCGCAGGGTCGCCGGCGGCGGCGTGGAGGGTGACATCGACGGCGAGCATTATCGCCTCGGGCGGGTCCAATTCGCCTCGGCGAACGAAGCCGGCGACGACGACCGCATCGTGCTGGCCGGCAGCCGCGGAATTCTCGCCCGATTCGAACTGCGTGAAGCGCTGCGCGACGACGCAACAGCAACAGTCGACGAGTTGCGCAAGTCGAGAGGCGGGATCGAGATTCTCAGTGGCGACAGTCATTCCCGCGTCGCGGCGATCGCCGGCAGGCTCGGCATCGACCGGTTCGGCTCGCGCGTGCATCCGGACCAGAAGCTGGCCCGCCTCGCGCAGTTGCGTGCGGCCGGGATGAACGTCGCCGTGATCGGCGACGGCGTCAACGATGCGCCTGCCCTCGCCGGCGCCGATCTCGCCGTCGCCGTGGGCGGCGGCGCCGAGCTGGCTAAGTCGAGCGCCGACATCGTGCTGGCCGGCGACCGCCTCGGCGGATTGATCGAAGCACGCGCCATAGCGATCGCCACGCTGCGAATCATGCGCCAGAACCTGCTCTGGTCGCTTGTATACAATGCCGCAGCGGTCCCGCTCGCCGCGATCGGCTGGGTTCCGCCGTGGCTGGCAGCCATCGGCATGTCGTTGAGTTCGCTCGCCGTGATCGCCAATTCCCTGCGCATCCGCGCCGCCGCTCCACGCGCTACCGCGCCGGTACCGGCCGCCGCGCGCAATTTGACGCCGGCACCCGCATGAACATCGTCTTCGTGTTGATTCCGCTGAGCCTGGTGCTCGTTGCGTTGGCGGGCTGGGCGTTCTTCTGGAGCGTCAACCACGATCAGTTCGACGACCTCGACACGCCGGCTTTGATTCCGCTGAGCGACGAGACATCGAGCGGCCCGGCAGAAGGCGAGTCGAAAAAACCATGACCGGCAACCTCACCTTGACTGCAGCGTTCCTGCTCGGCCTGTTCGCCAGCGGCCACTGCATCCTGATGTGCGGGGGAATCTCGGGCGCGCTGATGCTCGCGGCCGACGGGAGCGGCCGCCGCCATCCTCCGGCGGGTCTGTTGCTGGCGATGCAGATGGGCCGCGTGTCGAGCTACATGCTCGCGGCGGCAATGCTCGCCGGCGCCGGCGCCTCGGTCGTCGGTTTTGTCGACCAGGACAACGTTCGCGTTGTCTTGCGTGTCATCAGCGCCGCGACGTTCACGGCGATCGGCGTTACCTTGCTGGGCCGCGCCCGCGGCATCGATCTCGGCCTCGGCCGCGCGATGTGGCCGCGGCTCGCGCCGCTTGCCCGCAAGCTGGTTCCGGTCCGGCGCTTGCCGCAGGCGTTCGCGCTCGGCGCAATCTGGGGCTGGATGCCATGCGGATTCGTCTATTCCGTCCTGCTGCTCGCGTGGCTGAGCATGGACCCGTTACGTGGTGCGTTGACGATGCTTCTGTTCGGCCTTGGCACGATGCCGGCGCTGTTGGCCAGCGCCTATGGCACGGCCGGCGTGATGCGAATATTCGGTCGTGCCGGAGCGCGGTCGACGATGGGAATGGCATTGCTGGTGATGGCTGTGCTGACGCTCGGCGGGCCCTGGCTGGTCGCGCACAGCGGCATCCATGCGATGCATTGGCTGTCGCTCGACTGCATAACCCCTTGACTCACTCTTGATTCGGCGCGCGCCCTGCCGCGATCAGTGGCGCATGAAGACCGGAATGTCCGCATGACCGAGGATATGCCGCGTCGCCCCGCCGAAAATCCATTCGCTGAAGCGGTTGCGGCCGTACGCGCCCATTACGAGCAGGTCGGCGTGCAGTGCCGCAGCCGCGGCCAGCAGTGCCGCCCCGGCATCGGATTCGTCCGCGGAAATCTCCCGTTGCTCGGGACTGAATCCATGGCGCCGCAGGTACGACAGGATGTCGAACGGCGGCCGCCAGCCTATTTCGGATAATGGATCGCGGCGGCGGCCCGCCAGCAAGACGACACGCCTGGCGCGCGCGAGCAGCGGCCGCGCCGCGTGGATCGCGCGCAGTGCTTCCTGCGAGCCGTTCCACGCCAGTGCAATGCAGTCGAATGTCGCCGGGTCAGGCGCTCCAGGCGGAACGACGAGGCACGGCAAGCCGGCACGCACGACCAGGCCGCCGAGGTCGGCCACGGATTCCCAGGGCACCTCTTCATTGCGCTCCAGCACCAGCAAGTCGTGCCAGTTGCCGATGTGCGTGAGTGCCTCGGGGACGAATCCTTCCGCGACGACCCACGCGGCCTGTTTCACGCCCAGCGCTTTTGCCCAGGCCGTGAAGTCCAATTCGGCGGCAAGCGATTCCTTCTCGATCCGGCGTGACTGCTCGACGATCGTGGCGAGCAATGCTTCCGCGCCGTACGCAGGCATCATGTGCAGCGGCGACGGATAGACATACACAGCGGTCAGCGCGGCCGATTGGGCCGCGGCAAGTTTTGCCGCGTATTCGACCGCGTGACTCCATGTGGCGAAGTTGTTTGCGTGGACCAGAATGTCGCGCATTGTCTGTTCCTTCGTCATGCCGGTTGCGGCATTTCCCCGGTTCCGTGCATGGACCTTAAGCTCAGGCGCGGCTTGGGATTTTGACGTGTGTCAATTTCCACGCAATGACGCGCTTTCCGTGAGTCAATCGTTGACCGCGCCCGCGCAGGGGCGACCACGCCCGCTTGCCGCGCGCCCGCTGCGGCGGTTGACTCAGATCAACACAGCGCCGTCCGGTCTGGCCAAGACTGCAGACGATCCTTTCAAGGAGTGCGTCATGGCAAGATCAACTGGCAGGAAATCAACGGCAGGCACACGCAGGAAGACTGGCGCGAAAGCAGCTGCAAAGTCGAGCGCTGGCAGCTTACGCAAGTCAGCTTCGGCACGCGCCGGAGTCCCGGCGAAGAAGGTCGTCCGAACTGCGGGCAACGCGCGCAAGTCCGCTGCTCCCGCGCGCAAGCGCCCTCGCCCTGCGGCTGGTGCGAAACACGCGGGCAGCGAGTTTCGCTGGATCGACACCCTGCGCGACGGGACGCACGTCATCATCCGGCCGATCCGCAAGGAAGACGCCGAGCTGGAACGGTCGTTCATCAAGCGCTTGTCGCCGGAATCGCGACGCATGCGCTTCCTCGGCCAGATGCGCGAGCCCAACGAGGAGATGCTGCGCCGGCTCACGGACATCGACTACAAGAACGAAATGGCATTCATCGCACTCGTGCATCGCGACGGCCGGACCTTGGAGATCGGCGTGGCGCGCTACAGCACGAGCGGCGACGGCAAGTTCTGCGAGTGTGCGGTCACGGTCAGCGACGAATGGCACAACAAGGGTCTGGCGACGCTGCTGATGCACCACCTGATCGACGTTGCCCGCATCCGCGGAATCCGCACGATGATTTCCTATGATGCGATCGAGAACGGGCAGATGCGTGAATTGGCCACGTTTCTGGGTTTCAAGCGCAACGCCGATCCGGCTGACTCGGGCATGGTCGTGCACACCCTGACCCTGTGAGATCCGCGCGTGCTGGACATTCTTGTCCATTGCCATGAGTTCGACGCCTTTACCTCCGGACCGCGCTACGCGGCCGGAATGGCCAAAGCGCTCGGCGCATCGCTGACCGGCTTGTACGTGGCGCCGCCACCGCCACGAACTCTTCCGGCAGGAACTTCGCGCTCCCTGGCGAGCGAGTTCCTGGCGTTCTTGCATGAAGAGATCGATCGCGCCGAAAGAGCAGGACCGGACTTCGCCCATCAGGCGGCCGGGTTCGGTGCACGTGCAACCCATTGGCAGGTCGCACTCGGCCGCCTGCCCGAGGTTCTTGCTGCAGCCGCCAACTGGAACGACTTGATCGTGATCGAGCATCGCGAGCGCGTGCCTCGAGAATGCGCGGACGCGATTGCCAGAAGCCTGCTTAACGGCGTGCCATGCGTCGTCGTGCGCGAGACAGTCAATCCCGGGTCGACCCGCTGGAGCCGCATTGCAATTGCCTGGAATGGTTCACCCGAGGCAATCCGCGCCGTGCATGCGGCGCTGCCGCTCCTGCAGCGCGCGGAACAGATCTTCCTGCTCGCCTCGCCGGCGACGACGCGCCAGGCGCCCGTGATCTGCGAACCGGAATTTTCGATCGAGGCGTATCTGGCGCGACAGGGTCTGCAGGCGCAGCACGTCTCGCTCGACTTGAGTCACCGCCCGCCGGAAGAAGCGATCCTCGTCGCGTCGGCCAACGTCGCCGCCGACCTGCTGGTCATGGGCGCGTTCGGCACCACGCGCCTGCTGGCGGGTAAGCCGCGCGGCATCACGAACTACGTACTCGAGCAAGGCTTGCTGCCGCTGCTGTTGCATCACTGAACGTTGCGGCTGGCGGCCAGCGCAACCGCCTTCAGTTGACAGCGCCGGCTTCCTCTATGCGTCCATCGGCCATCGTCACGACGCGATCGGCAAGCTCACGCGCCTCGCTTTCATCGTGCGTGACGAAAATCGTGGTGTAACCGATCTCGTCGTGGAGCTGCCGCAGCCATGCGCGCAGTTCCTTGCGCACCTTGGCGTCGAGCGCGCCGAACGGTTCGTCGAGCAGCAACACGCGTGGTTCGATCGCAAGCGCCCGCGCCAGCGCCACGCGTTGGCGCTGGCCTCCGGACAACTGCGTGGGAAACCGTTCTTCGAGCCCCTTCAGTTGCACGAGGTCGAGCAATTCAAGCCCGCGCCGGCGAATTTCCGCCGATCGCGGCCGTGTAGAACGTTTGCGCACGCGCAAGCCGAACGTGACGTTGTCGAGGACGTTCATGTGCTTGAACAATGCGTAGTGCTGGAACACGAAGCCCACGCGCCGCTCCTGCACGCTCAATCGGGTCGCATCGATATCGCCGAAGTGGATGCTGCCGTCATCGATCGATTCGAGACCGGCGATGGCGCGCAGCAGCGTCGTCTTGCCCGAGCCCGAGGCGCCGAGCAGAGCGATCAATTCCCCCGAGGCTATATCGAGGCGAATGTCACGCAGCGCAGTGACGTTGCCGTAATTCTTGCCCAGGTTTCGAATCGAGATGTCCATGCTGTTCCCAGTTTGCAAGCGCGTTCAAGAACGAACGCAAGAAATCACCCTACTTTCCGCGCAACGCGGCGAGTTCATCGCCGTGCCGCCACTCGAGGAAATTCTTCAGTGCGAGTGTCACGAATCCCAGCAACGCGAGCAGCGCGGCGACGGCGAAGGCCGCGCTATAAGTGCCGGAGTCGTTGTAGAGGAGTTCGATCTGCAGCGGCATCGTATTCGTCAGGCCGCGCACATGTCCGCTCAGCACCGACACCGCGCCGAACTCGCCCATCGCACGCGCGTTGCACAGCAGTACTCCGTACAGAAGCCCCCAGCGGATATTGGGGATAGTAACGTGCCAGAACATGCGCCAGCCGCCGGCGCCGAGCGTCAGGGCCGCCTGCTCCTCCTCCGTGCCCTGGGCCTGCATGAGCGGGATCAGCTCGCGCGCGACGAACGGAAACGTGACGAACACCGTCGCCAGCACGATGCCC